>JAFAZU010000385.1 GCA_019239585.1 Acidobacteriaceae bacterium | reverse complement strand
CGGCATCAATCGCGGCCTGTACCGAATGGGGGAAATTCGGATCCGGCAGCATGTGGCGCAGAAGCAGAATATTGGGATTGTGAAGTGAACCCCAAGGAAGCCAAGTGGCGTCAGGAGGCACCCACGAGGGAGCTTCTCCCCGTTCCGGTTGGGAGACGACATAGGTGTAATAACCCGACTGGTCCAGATTCGTAGAATAATCGGCTTGGCACGCCACGACCGGGTAGGGGAGGCGTTGATCGTTATTGCACAGGGACCAGTAGCGCAGTTGCACCCCGGCCGGCTGCCAGATCGGGCCGCCATTGTAGGTATCCGGGAACACCGGACCCTTGCCCCGGACCACGAGAATTCTGTTCGGCTGGAAGCAGAGTCCGGGAATAGCAATGTACTTATTCGCGGGGTTGGGGAAGTAGCCGCCGGTATTCTTGGGTATCCAGGCGACCAGTGGTTCCGGCTGGCAGGAAGCTTGTTGAGTTGCGCTTTGCTCAAGAGGAGCTGTCCATTCGCTTGGAAGTGCGGCAGCCACATCGAGTGCTTGACGAGACCGACATGGCGGCACCACATGGGAACGTCCGTCTTGACCAACCACCGTAATCGTAGGAAGCGGTACGCCCGCATTGCGTTCCAAGCCCTTATTGGCTACGTAGATCCGGTAAATGATCCAGCCTAAGCGCGTATCGGCAAACTGGAGGAAGTTGCCTTCGCCCTCCGCTGCCGGCGCTCGGCTGACAGTAACGGTGTAATGCTGCAGTTCACCCGCAACGGTATCTTCACGAAATGGACTGGTATTACCAGGGTCGGGATTGATGTCCACGTCATTGAGCGAACCATGATCCGCTACGACGGAACCGCTTGCGTCATAAGAAACGAAAGAGAAAAATCTGGCTTGCGGGTAGGCACCCGTAATGACGACCGACTTCCAACGGGTTGGGTCGAAGGGCATCGTCCAGTAAGTGGCATTCGTATCCGGGTAGGCCACGTTGGTGATGCCTTGGCCGGTTGTTTCCAGCGGCCAACTGCAAACAGGCAAAGCCTGAGCAGCAACGCAAAAGGGCAAAGAGATTAAGCAGGCGAGCAGTTGTGCAGCGCCGAGCAGGTTAGTTTTCTGTAGCATAATTACAAGCCGCTCCATGGAGGCCTTCTAATTAGTACGCAACAAAATCCGCTGAAATCTGCCACTGTTTATGAAAAAAGATTGGTAAACACCGCAACCTCCGCCCGGCGATTCATGAACTGAAGTGTCATACGGTATGACACTTCCCCCTTTTGGTATTTTGCCCCTATTCTGTGTACAGTCAGTCATGCGCTGTTATCTGTTGTCCAGCGGCCTGAATTCATTGATATAATACTGAACCGTCGATAAGGAGTCTTATGACCAAATTGCGAGTAATTCTTAGTTGCGCCGCTGTGTTGCTTCTGCCGGGGATTGCCTCCGCAGATATTGTTGACAACGGCGGTTTTGAAACCGGCGATTTTACAGGCTGGATCTTGTCGGGAAACCCCATTCCGGGAACGGTCGACGGCTCCAACCCGCATTCGGGTAAATACGCCGCCAATCTTTTTGCGGCAGGCTCGTTAGGTTATATGGAGCAGTTCCTCCCTACGACGCCCGGCACGTTGTATAACCTTACGTATTTTTTGGCGAGCGATGGCGGGACTCCAAACGAGTTCTTAGCGCAGTTGAATGGCGCAACGCTGATCGATCAAACGAACATCTCGAGCCAAAACTACACTCCCTATTCGTTCTCTTTCCAGGCCGCGGGCACATCGACCGACCTGAAATTCGGGTTTCGAGATGACCCTGGATCTCTTCATTTAGATGACATTTCTGTGACTTCTGTCCCCGAACCTGATTCCGTCTGGCTCGGGGTATGCATGTTGGGTCTTGCTGTCATCACAAAACAAGCTAGGTGTTCCAGAAAGGAGATCTTATGAACACGAACCTTGCATCAGGAATCGTTTCGGTCGTTTGCTGTTTCGCAAGTGCGGCGCCGCTCTTGCAGGCAGCACCGGCGCAACAGCGTCCCAATATTCTATTTGTCATCATGGACGACGTCGGGATCGATCAGTTGCGCAGCTTCGGTTACGGTGGTCTTACCCCGCCAAGCACTCCGGTGCTCGATCTGGTGGCGCAACATGGCATTCGCTTCAGAAATGTTTGGGCGATGCCTGAATGCTCGCCCAGCCGCGCAATGTTTTTTGAAGGGCGATACCCGCTGCGCACCAATATTCTCACGGCGATTCTTAGTACCGATCTTGCCAATTCTCAGGTCTCGCCCTTTGAAATGACCACACCTAAGATCCTGCGAACAGTTAATTACAAGAGCGCGTTGTTCGGCAAGTATCACCTGGCTGGTCCATATAACAATCCATACGGTAACGGAACGCCGACGAACGCCAACGGCTTCGATTACTTTGACGGATTTGTGGAGGGCGCGCCGCATCCGATCGATACTACGGCAGGAGGCGTCAACGTAACTGACAATTCAAATCCCGCGTTGCCCATAGGTCCGTACACCTGCGGGTTTGTCCCGAACAAAAGCGATGGCGGGACGATCGGCAGCGATATGGGAGCGTGCTATTTCGCCGACGACCGGGGCTGCAAAATTATATCAGCTTCGCAGACAACACCCACGCCGGGCCGGTCCTGCATGGAACAGGGGGGAGTATTCCTGCCAGCCAAACTCGGCGGCAGCAGTTGCAGCGCAGTTCCGCCTTCCAATGTAAGGTTCGACCTCGCTAACGCCTACTACGTTTTCAATCTGGTAACAGACGATCTGGCTGCCGGCACGGTCTACAAGCACCCTTTGACAGACCCGCGAGCGCGCATGTACTCGCCCACTGAAACCACCGATGCGGCCGTGAAATGGATCAAATCCCAGCCTAGCGGCCAGTCCTGGATGGCAACCGCGAGCTATGCGTCGATCCATGCGCCTTATCAACAGGCTCCCCAGACGCTGACGCCCAGCGAATCGGACCTGAGCGGCCTGTATTGCAGCGGAACCAACGGATCGCTCGAGCAGACCCGCACGATCAGTAATCAGATGCTTGAGGCGCTGGATACTGAGATCGGCCGCCTGCTTGTTCAAACCGGGATAGCATCACAAGCAACTGACGGCAGCATCACATACGATCCGTCGGCTTCCAATACGATGGTCATCATCATCGGAGACAACGGAACGTATGCGCCCAGCGTAAAGGCGCCGTTCGATCTGCAGCATGCTAAGGGCTTTGTCAATCAGACCGGCGTATGGGTTC
>JAFAZU010000361.1 GCA_019239585.1 Acidobacteriaceae bacterium | reverse complement strand
CTTCGGTTCACGATGCACGAGTAAACGCCTGCCGGGAACATCCAGAACCCAGTACTCCCCAATGCCCGCTCTGGCGTAGAGTGCTGCTTTCGTAGTGAGGCCAAAGTTTCGGCTGGTATCCGCAACCTCAACAACTAATTGCAAGTCTTCCGGCTGCGGATTAGCCGCTAAGAAGTACGAAAGCTCGCGCTTTAAAACAATGACGTCAGGTTGCGGTTCATTCGTTGGATTATCTTCAGGAGCGACATCGATTGGTGCTTCCTGATTGACGAAGAGCGGGCCAAATGTTTGCATTAACCAAATTGCTAATAATGTTGACGAGTTAACATGCGGCCGCTTCTTACCCATTTTACTGATTAGCTCCCCTTCAACCAGCTCCAGACTTTGTCCATCGAAAAAGCCGGAATCTTCCAAAACTGCGCACTCAACGCGAGTCCATTTCTTTCGCGGTGGTTCGGGAGGGGGTAATAAAACGGGCGTTTCAGTGAGGACGGTCGGCATAGGGTTCACCTTAATTTTATCCGTTCGCCCGGCGCTTTTACCCCAATCAAATCTTGCAAACTTTTCCCGTTTTTCCAACTAGATAAATATGAGCGAAGCAACAGAACGGGAATCAAACCTGATCTCTCTTGTTTATGTGAGCTCGGGCACCCGGCACTTCGAAAGGCAGGAAATACTTGATATTCTGCAAGTTTCGCGCAAGAACAACGCGCGTTTACGGATTACCGGAATCCTTCTGTACCAGGACGGAAATTTCATGCAGGTTCTGGAAGGAGCAGAGCAGAATTTATCTGAGCTGATGTGCTCGATTGAACGGGACCACCGCCATCGCGGGGTTATCGTCCTCCTGAAAAAAGCAATTAGTGAACGGCTATTTCCGCAATGGTCGATGGCGTTTAAGGATTTAAGCGAACTGCCGCACGAAGACGCGGCCGCGTTCAGCCCTTTCCTACGAGAGTCCGTCATAGACGAACAGTTCCGCTCCCGGTCAGAGGCTTGTTATAAACTGCTTCTTCGATTTAAAACCAGCCTTCAGCGCTAGGCAAAACTGGCCAGTTTCGTACAAGCTCATCCCACAATCGGACACCTGCCGGCTAACGAGTTCATTGCTTTTCTTGCACTTACAAGTTTATTTGCGCGGCGATGCGCGTGCAAGAGCAATAGCGGAATGGAACGTTTACTGTTTGATCTTAAGTTTGTGCTTCGCAGCCTTTCGAGAAGCCCTTTGTTCACGGCAGTCGCAGTTCTCTCCCTGGCGTTGGGAATTGGCGCAAACTCCGCCATCTTTTCCCTTCTCGATCAGGTGCTGCTGCGCAGTTTACCGGTCAAAGATCCCCAACAGCTCCTTTCTTTGGATTGGGATGGGGACTTTTCCGGCTATATGTTTGGTAGGCACACGTTCTCCTATCCGATGTATCTCGGCTTCCGCAATGGGACGGCTGAGGTGTTCAGCGGCGTTATAGCGCGATATACCAGCGCTGTCGATGTGGGCTGGAAAGGCACGGCGGAGAGAACGGACGCAGAGCTTGTGTCGGGCAATTACTTTGAGGTATTGGGAGTCGGCAGCGCTGTCGGAAGGCCGCTCACGCCGCAGGACGATCAGGTAAGAGGAGCTTCGCCTTATGTAGTTCTCAGCTACGGCTACTGGCAGAAACGCTTCGGCGGAAATCCCGGCGTGTTGAACCAAACAGTAGACGTGAATAATCATCCTATGACGGTAGTTGGCGTGCTATCACCTCACTTCCGAGGAACCGACGCAGGCAGGCCAGCGGACATCTTTATTCCTCTCGCCATGAAGACAGTAGTGACACCCACATGGGACTTGATGGATCACCGCGAGGCCGCTTGGCTGAACATCCTGGCGCGGCTCAAGCCGGGTATTTCATTCAAACAGGCGCAAGCGGCAGCAGACGTTGTGTACCGGCGCGAACAGCAACTGGACATCAAATTGAATCCCCTCATGCGCCCTCAGGATGCCAAGGATTATGCCAAGAACAAGTTCACCGTTGCTGATGCAGCGAAAGGGTTTTCGAGAATCCGTGAAAGCTTCTCAGTGCCTCTGGTTGTCTTGATGGCGATGGTCGGCACGCTGCTGCTGATTGCGTGCGGGAACATCGCAAACCTGCTGGTGGCGCGCGCGGCCTCGCGTCAAAGGGAGATTGCCGTGCGGTTGTCCGTGGGTGCGAGCGCGATGGCAATCATTCGCATGATTCTTGTTGAAAGCCTTGTGCTTTCGGCCGCAGGCGGAGCGCTCGCGTTGCTGGTTGCTTCCTGGAGCGGCTCCATTTTGTTGCGAGTGCTGCCCTTTGAAACGTTTGCCAATGTGATCTCCACGAAAACAGATACACGGGTGCTGCTCTTTACGCTGACGCTGAGCGTGGTAACCGCAGCGCTGTTCGGTTTGGTTCCGGCGTTGCAAGTGGCAAAACCGGATCTGATCAAAACTCTCAAGAGCGAAGCAAAATCTGTCGTCGGGGGGCAGCTTAAGTTCCGGAAAGCGATGGTGGCCGCTCAAATAGCGCTGTCGCTTCTGTTGCTGATTGGCGCGGGACTATTTACGCGCAGCCTTTACAATCTAATGCACACGGAAGCGGGCATGAGAACGGACCACCTTCTCAGCTTCTCCGTGAATCCATCCTTGTCCGGCTACTCCGGCCAAAGGTCGCGTCAGTTGTTCCAAACGGTGCAAGCTAAATTAGCATCATTGCCGGGAGTACAAGCTGTATCGGCAGCGGAGCTACCAGTTTTAGCGGAGAACAACATGAGCATGACCACGCGCGCCGAGGGATATAGAGCGCGCGAGCATGAAGACCTCAATCCAGACGTGAATCACGTACTGCCGCAATTTTTTTCCACTCTGGGTATTCCTTTAGTGAGCGGGCGGGAGTTCACGGATCGCGACACGTTTGGCGCAGCGAAGGCGGCAATCGTCAATGAGAGCTTTGTCAAATACTTTTTCGGTGGTCACAACCCACTCGGGCGCCATATTGGTTTTGGAGATCCGGAAACAGCAAAGCTGGATATAGAAATTGTCGGTGTTATCAAAGACATCAAGAACCGCGACCTTAAATCGAAAGCGGAGCGGCAAGTCTGGACCCCTGTTCTTCAAGAAGAGAAACCATCAACTATTACCTTCTATATGCGCACGGGCAACGACCCCAACGGAATGATTGCCACGGCAAGGCAAACGATCCGGCAGTTGGACGCAAGGCTTCCGCTCTACGCAGCCAAAACAGTGGATACGCAGATCAATGAAACGCACTATGTGGATCGGCTGCTGAGCATGCTTTCCGCCGCGTTTGGGGCTCTTGCTACGATCCTGGCCGCCATCGGCCTGTATGGAGTGATGGCGTATACGGTCGCACGCCGAACACCTGAGCTTGGCATTCGCATGGCTCTCGGAGCGCCGCGCGGAAATGTGCTGCGGCTCGTCATGCGGGAGGTTGTGATGCTGATCGCCATCGGAATCGGCGCGGCGCTGCCCCTTGCGTTGGCGCTCGGTCGCTATTTGGAGAAGCAGCTTTTTCAGATTCATCCCAATGATCCGCTCACGCTACTGGCGGCTACGGGTTTATTGACACTGGTTGCATTAACGGCCGGCTATATACCGGCTTTTCGAGCAACCCGGATCGACCCGGTAAATGCGCTTCGTTGGGAATAAGCAGAACCTGAGTTAGACCGGAAACGCGTCCGCTACCCGGAATGGTTTCTGCGGCGCTGCAAGCGGAGCAACGCTTTCTGCCTCACCGTAGGCAATCACGGAAGCATAAATGCCAGATTTCGGTTCCCGGTGCACGAGCAAACGCCGACCAGGGACGTCCAGAACCCAGTACTCTCTAATGCCCGCTCGGGCGTAAAGCGCTGCCTTTGTAGTGAGATCAAAGTTCAGGCTGGTATCCGCTACCTCAACCACCAAGTGCAAGTCCTTCGGTTGCGGATTAGCCGAGACGAAACATGAAAGCTCGCGCTTTAGAACGATCAGGTCTGGTTGTGGCTCATTCGTCGGGTTGTCCTCGGGAGCGACATCGATCGGCGTTTCTGGATTGACAAACGGCGGACCGAATGTTTGTATTAACCAATTCATCAGCAACACCAGTGAATTGGTATGCGGTCGCTTTTTACTCATTTTGTTGATGAGCTCTCCTTCCACCAGTTCCAGCTTCTGCTGATCGAAAAGACCCGAAGTTTCCAAAAATGCGCACTCGGCGCGGGTCCATCGTTTACGCGGCGGCTCGGGAGGGATCGGTTGAACAGGCGCTTCGGTTAGAACAGTAGGCATTTCGGCTCGGTTTTATTCTATCTGCTTAAGCCGGCTGAATGCGGCCGTCGCGCATGGTAACAATCCGGTCGGCAAAAGCTGCCGCTTCGGGATTGTGCGTAATCATCAAAATCGTTTGCCCAGTGCGCTTGTTCAAATCCCGCAGGATTTCTAGAACTGCATTGGAATTAGCGGTGTCAAGGTTGCCTGTCGGCTCGTCCGCTAAAAGAATGGCCGGTTGATTCACTAATGCCCGCGCGATAGCGACACGTTGCTGTTCTCCACCGGATAAAGCACGAGGCCTATGGTCGAGTCGGTGCTGTATGCCAAGAAGTTGGAGAATGTTGTCGAAGCCGGACGGCTGCCCGGTGGTTCCGCCCAATGATTGCGCGATGGCGATATTGTCGCGGGCGGTCAAGGTCGG
>JAFAZU010000194.1 GCA_019239585.1 Acidobacteriaceae bacterium | reverse complement strand
GAGCTTTGTGGATTACGAACTCCACCAATCTCACCCTGGATGGTGGCAGCATCAGCATTCTGGAAGACGAAACATTCGCCGGGGAAGGTATTTTTGACCCGATCCGGTCAGGTGAAAAGCGCCTGCTTTCGTATGCTACGGACTTGGCGGTGGCAACCAGTTCCCGTTTCGGCACGGAACAGGAGCGGGTTTCCAGAGTTCGGATCTACCGTGGAATGATGACGCAGGAAAGCGAGATTCGTGAAAAGAAAACCTATACTTTCCGCAACGAAGACGGCGCTCCGCGCACAATCATTGTGGAACACCCCCTGCGTGCCGGGTACGAACTTCGTGGAAGCGCGCATCCGGTCGAGACCACGGCCGATTGGCTGCGCTTTCGGCTTCCGGTTCAGCCGAAGCAGACGGCCTCGCTCGTTGTCGAGGAAGCGCATCCCACGCAGTCCAGCTTCGCGCTAACTACGCTTTCTAGTGAACAACTAACGCTTTTTGTAAACCAGCGTTCGATTGATCACGACATGGAGGCAGTCTTCAGGCAAATTATGGAGGAGAAGAACGCTATCGCTCAGCTTCAAGGCCAAAAGCGCGGTCGCGAAGAAGAGACGCAGACGATCTTTGACAATCAGCAGCGCCTGCGCGAGAACATCAAAGCGTTAAAGGGAACTCCGGAAGAAAAGCCGCTTTTACAGCGATACACGCAACAACTCAATGCGGAGGAAAGCCGTTTGGAAACATTGCAAAAAGAAAGTAACCAACTCGCTGCTCAAATCGAGTTCGCACAAGCTCAATTGGAGGCGAGGGTCCAAAAGCTCTCGTTCGACGTGAAGCTCTAAAAGTAAACTGGTCAACAGGACCAATCATGCGAACCGACGGGCGCGCCGCGAACCAGCTCCGTAAAACCACTATCACTCCTGATTACCTGATGACCGCCGAAGGTTCCGTGCTCATAGAAGCCGGCAACACGCGAGTTCTTTGCGCGGCTACTGTTGAGGATTCAATCCCGCCGTTTCTGCGTAATACCGGTAAGGGATGGGTCACGGCTGAATATGCCATGCTCCCCCGAGCCACTGTCACCCGTACCCAGCGCGAGATCGCAAAGGGCCGTCCTTCCGGACGCACCCACGAAATTCAGCGCCTGATTGGTCGCTCTCTTCGCGCTGCCGTAGATCTTGCCGCCCTTGGTGAACGCAGTATCATTGTTGACTGCGACGTTTTGCAAGCTGACGGTGGAACCCGTACTGCCGCGATTACCGGTGGGTATGTCGCCCTGGCGATTGCTATTAACACTCTGGTCAAGTACAAGGCCCTGCCCAAATCACCGCTGCTCGATTCGGTGGCGGCTACTTCGGTCGGTATTATCGCTGGTAAACCCATGCTTGACCTGGCTTACGAAGAGGACTCCCGCGCCGACGTGGATATGAATGTCGTTATGACCGGCTCTGATAAATTCATCGAACTACAGGCCACATCCGAACGGAATCCATTCGAGGATTCGCATCTTTCCGAACTGATAGCGCTAGCCCGCTCCGGCATCAAAGAGTTGCGCAAGCTTCAGGAGGAAGCGCTTGCCAGTCGGTCGTGAATGAAAATTTATATCTGCTCCTC
Source organism: Acidobacteriaceae bacterium (assembly GCA_019239585.1). Lineage (GTDB taxonomy): Bacteria > Acidobacteriota > Terriglobia > Bryobacterales > Bryobacteraceae > Bog-105. Next base: position 1,046 of record JAFAZU010000194.1, on the reverse strand, counting down.
AAATCGCGGCAAGCTGCGGGAGATTCTCCTGGCAGCGGATGGAACAAATTTCGAGATCGCGCCTCTTCCCAATTTAAAAAACATTACGCCCCCTGAGGAGACCGGCGCGACTTTTGAAGAAAACGCATCGTTGAAGGCCCTCTATTATTCCCGTTTCACGCCGGAAATTGTTCTGGCCGACGATTCCGGCTTGGAAGTGAACGCCCTCGACGGAGCACCCGGCGTATGGTCAGCTCGCTATTCCGGCCCGGACGCAACCGATGAAACCAATAACAGCGCCTTGCTTCGGAACCTCGGTAGTACCGCAGAGCGCTCGGCTCGTTTTGTCTGTGTGGTGGCTCTGGCTCGTACCGGTGAAGTTTTGCAGACAGCCCGGGGCGCTGTTGAAGGTAAAATCCTTCCTGCGCTTCAAGGCACAAATGGCTTTGGCTACGATCCCCTGTTCTTCTATCCACCGCTTAACCGCAGCTTCGCCGAACTCACGCCTGACGAAAAACTGGTGGTAAGTCATCGCGGCAAAGCCCTTCGCACTCTCTTCGAAAAAGCGGATACAATCAGGACGTGAACCTTTCGGAAATCCAACACGCTATTGAGACTCTACCGCAGGACCAGCAAGTTGCTCTAGTTTCCTGGATAACAGAGCGGGACCGGGCGATTTGGGACGCCGAACTTGAGAGAGACTTTGCCCCGGTTGGAGCAGGTATGAAATGGCTTAGAAATGTAAAAGCGCAGGTTCACGAAGACAAATCGCGACCGATCTCCGGAGGCCCACCGCAGCCATGAGTTTCCGCCTGTGCATACTGTTGACGTAGTTATGAGCAATTTGACAAGAAGAAGCTTTCTCCACGGCGCTGCCGCGACCGCAACAGCGGCAAAACTAGTTTCGGGAGACACTAATCGTGCTCCCATCATGCCTGGACTGAAAACATTCCCTTACGGAGCCGTGCAACTGCTCGATAGTCCACTAAAGCGCCAGTTTGACCAAAATCATACCTTCTTTCTCAACCTCAGCGAGGATCGCCTGCTAAAAATCTACCGTCAGCGCG
>JAFAZU010000124.1 GCA_019239585.1 Acidobacteriaceae bacterium | reverse complement strand
TCTTGTCTCAGGAGGAAAAGTCACCCGCAATGTATACGGCCTGTTATTCACAATTACGGGAACCGTAGAAGGCTCCCCCTGAAAGATCGCGCTGGCATCCAACTCGACTTCCTGCGGCGTAAAGCCCGCCCGCGCCGTAACTCCCTGATCGATGGTGAACGTAATGGCCGGTCCGCTGATCGTATTCTCAATCCCGTTCTTCACGTCCGTCACGCCGGAAATGCTTTTAATGGCATCTCCCACCTTCGGAGCCCACACTTTCAGCAGTTCGACATTTTCTGAAAACAGTTTGATCTCAATCGGGTCCGGCGAACTCGTCAGATCGCCGATCATATCCTCAAGAAGCTGGTGAAAGTCGGTGTCCAACTGAGGATATTGCTTGTTGACCTTCTCGCGAATATCAGCAATGACCTCCTGGACGCCCCGGCTCCGCTTTGACTTGAGCAGCACCGAAATATCTCCGGTGTTCGCTTCGGTGATCGCCGCCAATCCTAGCTGAAGACCGGTTCGGCGCGAAGTGCTTTCGACCTCCGGAATGGAGCGGATGATCTTTTCTACTCCTACCAGAACCCGGTCTGTGTCCGCCAAAGCGGCGCCTGCGGGCATCAGATAATCCAAAACGAAACTGCCTTCATCCATAGCCGGAAGCAGATCCGAGCCAAGCGCACGGTAGCAAAGAAACGAAACACCAACTAATGCGGCGCAGACTCCTATCAGAACGAGAGGTTGTGCCAGAACCGCTTTGATCGCCCGCTCGTATAAGCGTGTAAGCCGCCCCATGACTCCGGTCGTCGCGATCCCATGCTGCGCTGGCCGTGCAGGCCCAGCGCTGCCGTGACTTCCACGCGAACGGAGCAGCAAATAACTTAAAGCTGGAGTTGAGGTGAGCGCTAGGACTAGGGATGTTAGTAGCGCCACCGCCACTGTCACAGCAAGCGCACGGAAAAACGTCCCAGTTACGCCCGTGATTGTAATCAGCGGCAGGAAAACCACAATCGGAGTAACCGTCGAGCCCACCAGCGGAACACGAATCTCACGAATCGCGCTGCGAATCGCTTCCGCTCTGCTTTGTCCGGCGTCGCGGTGCAGAATGATATTTTCGACCACTACAATGGCGTCGTCGATGACCAAACCTACCGCCGCTGCCAGCCCTCCCAGTGTCATCAGGTTAAAACTTTGACCAATGCCGCGCAGCACAATAAACGTAACGGCGACCGTGACCGGAATTACCAGTCCGGCCACAATCGAAGTGCCCCAGTCGCGTAGAAACAGGAAAAGGATAATAGCGGCAAGCATGACGCCCACCACAATCGCGTCGCGAACGCTCTTAATCGAGTCGCTGACCAGTTGCGACTGATCATAGAACGGCTCCAACTTTACCCCTTTGGGCAAAGAACGTTGCAGGTCCGCTATCTTCCCATGCACTAGGTCTGCGACGGCGATGGTGTTGCTATCCGGCTGCCGATAAATATTGAGCAGAACCGCCGGTTTTCCGTTTGACTTTACAATCGTGTAAACAGGTTTTACCGAAGGGCTGACAGAAGCAACATCACGAATCCGGATCGGAGAGCCCGAATTCGTTGTCTTCACGACGATGCCGCCAATCTCAGCCGGATTGTGTACTTGGCCGCTCACCAGTCCCAACACCAGCTGATGGTTTTGTTGCAGCAAACCGGGCGAGTCGATCAAGTTGCTTTTGGAGATCGCATCGAGAAGATTTGGAACCGTAACTTGCGACTCCACTAGCTTTTCGGGATCAGGCTGAATCTGAAATTCCGGTTCCTCTCCGCCTTGTATGATCACCGAAGAAACACCCAGGAGCCGGTTCAGTTGCGGTTTAACTGTATAGGTTGCTAATTGCCAAAGCGCCGTCTGCGGCATGCTCTCCGAAGTCATACTGTAGCCGATAATGGGAAAAGCCGCAAATGTCAGCCGGTTTGTGTTGACAACGGCTGTCGAAGGCAGCGTTGTTTGTATCCGCGCAACCGCTGCATTCACGTATTGCAGCGTTTGGAACATATCAACGTTCCAGTTGAAAAACAAATCAATCTCAGCCGAGCCACGG
>JAFAZU010000752.1 GCA_019239585.1 Acidobacteriaceae bacterium | reverse complement strand
CTGGCCGTGCACGGAGAAACCCTCTCTCGACAACCTCCGAGACCCGAATGGCTCGGGAAGCACTCGCCCCAGGAGACTCCGGGCAACGCGCTCATGGCGTTGTTCGAGGAGCACGCGGAAGGGCACCTCGTCCAGCCCACGATCATTTATGATTTCCCTCTGGAAGTCTCGCCGCTTTCCAAGAACAAACCGGACGAGCCGGATTTTGTGGAGCGCTTTGAAATCTATGCAGGCGGGATGGAACTTGCCAATGCTTTTACCGAGTTAAACGATCCGCAGGAACAACGCCGCCGCTTCGAAGCGCAGCTTGCCCGTAAAGCTGCCGGGGACCAGGAGGCGCATATGATGGATGAGGATTATATCCGCGCCCTGTGCTACGCGATGCCGCCGGCAGGCGGCGAAGGTATCGGGATCGACCGCCTGACCATGCTCCTGACCGGCTCTAAATCCATCCGTGACGTTATCCTCTTCCCCCTGCTTCGGCCCGAAGGCGAAATCGGCATTGCCAATCGCCTGCGCGCCCTTGAGTCTTAAATTGATTCATGTCACGTTTTGAATGGATCGTCGCCATTCGATACCTACGGGCAAAACGCAAGCAAACTGTCATTTCGGTGATTACAATTATTTCGGTGCTTGGAGTGGCCGCCGGAGTCGCCGCGCTCATCATTGCGCTAGCCATTAATAACGGTTTCCAAAGTACTTTGCAATCGAGTTTGCTAAGTGCCACCGCGCACATTAACATCCTCGAACGCAACCCAACTTACGGCATTGATAATTGGGAGTCTCTCCTACCGAAGCTTCGCCGTTTGCCCCACGTCACCAGCGCCAGCCCTAGCCTTTATGGTCAAATCGCCATCAAGGGCCCGCTGGTCGGCTCAGTCGGCGTGATGAAGGGCGTTCCTTTCGGCAACGGGGCGCCGGTTCCCGAATTGCTCCGCCGCTTAAAATCCGGCTCGCTCAACACGATTAAAAGAGGAGACATCATTCTTGGTTCGCGCTTAGCGGAACAAATCGGTGTCACTCTCCACAGTCCAGTCACTGTGTTGAGTCCCCAAGGCGAACTCACACCGGTAGGTCCATCATGGAGTCCGTTTCGCTTTCGCGTCGTGGGCATTTTTGAGTCCGGTTTATACGATATTGACTCCACCTGGGCTTTCACCTCGCTCATAACCGCGCAACGCGTGCTCGATTTAAGTGACGTTGTGAATACCATTGAACTGCGCCTGGACAACATCTTCGAAGCGCCTGCTGTCGCCAAGCAGGCCGAGGCAATCATCGGACCTAAACTAGTAGCTTCCACCTGGATGGATCAAAACCGTTCGCTCTTGAACGCATTACGGCTCGAAAAGATTGTGAGCATCGTTACCGTGAGCCTGATCGAACTGGTAGCAGCGTTGAACATCCTGGTTGTGCTTGTCATGCTGGTAATGGAAAAACATCGTGACGTCGCCATTCTGATGTCCATGGGCGCACGCCGCGCACAGGTACAGCGCATCTTTGTCCTTCAAGGCTTGATCATCGGCGGGCTTGGCTGTTTTCTCGGCTTATTGGCTGGTTATATCGTAACTGTGTTATTTAACCACTATCGCTGGCTGCGGCTTGACGAGCAGATTTATGCCCTTAGCTATGTGCCTTTTCAGAACCATTGGATGGATGCGCTTTGGGTGGCGGCACTGGCGCTTTTCACCAGCCTGATTGCAACGCTTCACCCCAGCCGCACGGCTTCGCGGATCGCACCGGCTGAAGCTTTGCGCTACGAATGATCGGCAATCGCAAAATCGTAGATCAGCAACTGGATACCTTCTGCATCGTCCGCTTCCGAAAACTCCATGAGTGCATACTCGCCCGGGCTCAACGGCTTTTCGGGCCAGACTTTATACAGATTGCCCATCAGTTCCTGCTCAAAGGTAGCCATTTGCTTTCGCTCTTCAAATGCCTGGTTCACCTTGGGCACAATCGAGACATTTTCGACAATACGGAAATTCTTCTTAGGCGTCAGCCTGATAATTCCAAACTTTTCTTCCTTCGCCAGCCGAAGATAGAACTCCGGTCGGCTTTCTTTCATCACAAACGGCGAGTGCTCGCCTTTGATGACCACGGTTGCCTTGCCTGGAATGATCGGTATCGGTGAAAGAATGGTCAGGGTCTTTCGCTTTTTGTCTGTAATGATCTGATAATCGGCAATTTTCAGGGCTTTGACCTGGTCGTCCTCTTTAAAGTAACCGCCGCTTTCCATCGGAATGGATTCAATCTCTTTCCGAAGCGCCCGCTCTGCTTTTTCCTCTTCGTCCTCCAGGCGAGTTTGCCGGGTTATCTCCTCGCTTTTCGCTTTACGCTGCTTCTCGGTTTTGTCTAAATCCACGAGGTCTTTCGGAATCTCTTCCCAATCGCCGCGTTCCGTGCTGAAGTAGCGTATCCGGTCGCCCTGCACCTGGTACTCGCGTACTACGTGGTAGTCACCGTCTTTCAAAAACAGCTTGAA
>JAFAZU010000740.1 GCA_019239585.1 Acidobacteriaceae bacterium | reverse complement strand
AATTGCCTACTATCGCGCTACCGGCAGCCGCGCTCTCCTGGACCCGGCGATTCGCTTCGCTGACTATATCGTCGAGAACTTCGGCCCTGCTCCCAAACGGCCGTTTCTCACCGGTCACCCCGAACTCGAAATGGGGTTAGTGGAACTATATCGCACCACCGGCGCGACCCGCTATCTTGAGTTCGTCCGCTACTTGTATAGTGGAGTCGAGCGGGACCGGCTCAAGCTCAAGGACTCTGAAATCAAATACATGTTCAGCGGCAAGCCTTTTACGTCCCACACGGAATTTGAAGGCCATGCCGTACGCGCCCTCTATGCGGCTTCCGGTGCCACGGACTACTTTGCCGAATCCGGTGATCCGGCTTTCAAAAAAACCCTGGACCTGCTCTGGGCCGACCTCACCACCCGCAAAATGTACATCACGGGAGGCGTCGGCTCCCGTGCGGGAGGAGAAAGCTTTGGTGACCCTTACGAGCTGCCGAGCGAACAGGCTTATGCCGAAACCTGCGCTGCCGTCGCAAACGTGATGTGGAATTTCCGAATGCTTGCTCTGACCTGCGATGCCCGTTATACCGACGTTTTGGAACGCGCCCTTTATAACGGGGTCAACTCGGGCATGTCCTTGGCCGGAACGCTTTATTGTTACCGGAATCCACTAGCCTCAAATGGCGATAAACTCCGAAATCCCTGGTACGACACGACCTGTTGCCCTCCTAACATCGAACGCTTGTTTGAATCCCTGCCGGGCTATTTTTACGGAACCAGCCGTGATGGCATTTACGTAAACCTTTATGGGAATTCCCAACTGGACTGGCATCTGGAAGACGGTTCGGGCTTAAAACTGGCCCAAAGCACCACCTATCCCTGGACAGGCGACATCCGTTTCACGATTGAGCCGGAGCGTTCCTCGGATTTTACGCTTTATCTGCGCTGGCCAGGGTGGGCGCCCTCGGCGGATATTTTAGTGAACGGTCAAATTGTGCAGCCAAATACTGCAAAACGCGGATCTTACCTCGCTTTAACGCGTAATTGGAACAAGGGAGACACGGTAGTGCTGACGCTTGGTCTGCAGAATGTTCCGATGGCAGCAAACCCTCGCATATCAGATACTTACGGTAAAGTAGCCATGCAGCGCGGTCCGCTGGTTTACGCTCTGGAGCAACTGGATCAGGGCGGCGTCGCTCTCGGCGATCTGTTTATTCGTCCTGCTGCTCCCAGCACGGTCGAAGTGAAAAAAGATCTCTTGGGCAACGTAACAGTGCTAAAGGTTTCCGGATTTGCCGCCGAAAGGTCTTATGTGGATGAGCCTTTATACCAGCCTTGGGCCAATGCAATCGGACATGCGAAACGTCCTATCACGCTGACGTTTATACCGTATTATGCAATTGGCAATCGTGAGCCAACTCCGATGGAAGTCTGGGTTCCGGCGGCTCGCTCCGAAGTGGCACTCCAAGCGGCAGCTATGAGCAACCCGGAACGGCATGCGGATGCGAAGTAAAGGACTCTAAACTCAATAGACCTCTAAAAACGTGTAAAATTGTGGATATATCTTTGATAATTCCGCCACTGAATTTAATGAATCGATTCTTGTACCGGCGCGCACCTTACCTTGTAAGTGCCTGTGTGCTCAGCCATTTTTCTTTTACCTTGTCGGCGCAGGAAACTCCTGTGCAGCCAGCGACGCCGCCGAGCGCTCCCGCTCCAGCCACGCCAACTCCGAATCCAAATCCATCCACTACAACTCCGGCAAAGCCTTCCGCTGCCTCTGCTGCTGGAGCGCCGGTAGATTCCAGTAAGTACAAAATTGGTCCAGGGGACGTTCTCAAGATTCGCGTTTGGGGCGAAGATGCCTTTTCCGACCTCTATGCTGTGCATGAGGACGGTAGGATTACCGTGCTTCTCGTCGGCGACCTCGACGTGGGCGGGAAAACTCCGATCGAAACTCAGGGTATCGTAGCGGATGCTTTAAAGAAATATGTGCAGAAACCGCTGGTAACGGTTACAGTTCAACTGGTGGGCAGCAAACGTTACTTTCTCGATGGTTTGGCGAACCGCCCTGGCGAATATACCCTGGAAGTACCCACCACTATTTTGGAGGCGATCAGCAAAGCGGGCGGCTTAAATGAGTTTGCTAACCAGAAAAAGATTTATGTGCTTCGCGAAGGTAAACAAATCCGCTTTAACTATCATGATGTGATCCGTGGCAAGAACATGGATCAGAACATATTACTCCAAAACGGCGACCATATCGTGGTTCGCTAAGAATTTAGGTAGAACTGATTTATGACCGAAAGTGCTTCTATTCCCCGCCGCTCATATGATTTTGAAGATTACATCGATATTCTAAGGCGCAACATCGGCTGGCTGGTCGGGCCCGCTTTTGCCGGCCTTGTGATTGCTACCGTAATCGCCTATTTGGTTAATCGTCAGGACCTTTATGTTTCCTGGGCGAACATCCGGGTTACGCCGCAGACGATCTCGACCGAGTTGT
>JAFAZU010000614.1 GCA_019239585.1 Acidobacteriaceae bacterium | reverse complement strand
TGATAATTTCGAATAAAGGGAATAAGTACCTGCAAAAGAGTTTCCCTGAATTGGATCGGATCAAAAAGGCGGAGGTAGTTCCGTAAAGCTACAGGGGATCAACGGGCCGCAAGGCACCGTAGGACAGGTTCTTAACGTAATATCGCTATATTTTCAGTATGGAAGTGTTCTTCAAACGGCGTGTTGCGAACACACGCGAACTGATACTTCCACAACTTCCTTACTTGATTGTTTATCGCATTCTTGAGCGTCTTGTTATTTTAAACATTTTGCATGGCGCTCAGAAATGGCCGTAGATGCTGTCAATCGGCTTCTGCCATAATCACAACTATCCCCTTGTAAGTTGGCGCGTCTTACGTTTACGCGCTCGAATGGAGTGTCTTTGTATGGTTGTTCGTTCTTTGTACTTACGTGCGTTACTGATGACTTTTGCTGCTGGTTGCGGCATTTTACAGGCTCAATCGGCAGCGAAGCCTGCGCTCCCTCCTGGCATAACCCGGGGAGCCTCGGTGGAAGGCATCACCGAGTATGATCTACAGAACGGGCTGCGCGTTCTGTTATTTCCCGACCCGACGAAGGCCACTACTACCGTCAACATCACATATCTGGTTGGGTCGAGGAATGAGAGCTATGGCGAGACGGGCATGGCGCATCTGCTGGAGCACATGCTATTTAAGGGGACCCCGAAACACCAAAACATCCCGCAAGAGCTAACCGAGCATGGAGCGCGGCCCAATGGTACTACATCCTTTGACCGGACGAATTATTTTGAGACGTTTCAATCAAGCGATGTCAATCTGAACTGGGCGCTGGACCTGGAAGCGGACCGGATGGTGAATTCGTATGTCGCTAAAACGGGCCTGGACAGTGAAATGACCGTCGTGCGGAATGAATTTGAAATGGGCGAGAACAGTCCGGCCAACATCCTTGAAGAGCGCGTTCTTTCCACCGCTTACCTTTGGCACAACTACGGTAAATCCACAATCGGGTCGCGGTCGGATATCGAGCATGTTCCAATTGAGAGGCTACAAGCGTTTTACCGCAAGTATTACCAACCGGACAACGCGGTGTTGACAATTGCCGGAAAAGTAGATGAACCGCAGACGCTGGCGCTGATTGCTAAATACTTCGGCGCCGTTCCGAAACCAACGCGGGTTCTGGAAAAAACCTATACGGAAGAGCCGGTGCAGGATGGCGAGCGCACGGTAACGCTGCGCCGGGTCGGTGATCAGAAAGTGATGATGGTGGGCGTTCACGCGCCCGCGTTGGCGCACCCGGATGGCGCGTTGGTGGACTTGCTGGCCGATGTTTTTTCCAATGCCCCCTCGGGCCGGCTTTATAAGGCTTTAGTGGAAACGAAAAAGGCGGGATACGTCTCGAACGACACAACCGATACTCGTGAGCCGGGCATGCTGGTTTTGATAGCGATGGGCCCGAAAACAGCGGACCTCGATGATATTCAGAAAACGTTTCTCAAGGTGATGGACGATATGGAATTGACGCCGCCGACCGAGGAAGAAGTGAACCGCAGCAAGACGAAATTTAGTACGCAATTTGAGTTGTTGCTGCGGAATTCGGAGCGGGTTGGTTTGACCTTAAGCGAGTACATCGCCGCAGGCGATTGGCGGCTGGCGTTTCTTACGCGCGACCGGATTCGCGACGCTAAGACAGCGGATGTGGACCGAGTGGCGAGAACCTATTTGAAGGAATCGAACCGGACGGTTGGGCTGTTCATCCCGACCGATAAGCCGGATCGCGCCGAAGTACCGCAGACCCCGGATGTTCTGGCGCTGGTAAAAGACTACAAGGGCGGTGAAGTCCTGGCAGCAGGAGAAGCGTTCGACCCCAGTCCGGCGAACATTGATAAGCGCACGGTACGAGGCGAGTTGCAACCTGGCGTGAAGCTGGCAATGATCTCAAAAAAGACGCGCGGCGGCGTGGTGAATGCGACTTTGCGCCTACACTTTGGCGATGAGAATAACTTGCGGGAGAAGGATGCGCCAGCCAGCTTAACGGGAGCCATGCTGATGCGGGGAACGGAGAAGCGCACGCGGCAGCAGATTGCGGATGCGCTTGATAAGCTGAAGGCGCAGGTGCGCGTGTTCGGTACCACAACCGGCGCTACGGTTTCCATTCAGACCACAAAAGAGAATTTTCCGGCAGTGATGGCTGTCATCGGGGAAGTTCTACGGCAGCCTTCTTTTCCGGAGAGTGAGTTCGAAGCTTTGAAACAGCAGCAGGTTACTTTTCTGGAAAGCCAGCGGACGGAACCTAACGCGATTGCGCAATTGAATGCCGAACGCCATTTGCATCCTTATCCGAAAGGCGACGTTCGCTATGTTTCAACCATTGATGAAGAAATTGCTGACTTAAAAGCAACAAAGCTGGAGGATGTAAAGAACTTTTATCAGCAGTTCTATGGAGCCTCAAAAGGAGAGTTTGCGGCGGTAGGGGATATCGACGCGGAAGCGGCGCAGAAGCAGGTGTCTCAGCTTCTGAACGGCTGGAGGAGCAAGGCGCATTACCAGCGGGTTGTGACCGATTACAAATCTGTTCCGTCAGTAAACCAGACTTTTGAAACTCCTGACAAAGCGAACGCTACGTTTGTAGCAGTGCAGCCGATAAAAATGGACGATGAAAATCCGGATTATCCGGCGCTGCTGTTATCAAATTACATGCTCGGCGGAGGATTCCTGAACTCGCGATTGGCAACCCGCATCCGCGTAAAGGAAGGACTCAGCTACGGAGTTGGATCTCAATTGATGATACCCACGAAGGAAGATAGCGGCACGTTTCTGACATATGCGATCACCGCTCCGCAGAACATGGGAAAGGTAGAGAGTAGTTTCAGAGACGAGGTTACTAAAACGTTGCAGGGCGGCTTTACGGCTGAGGAGATTGCGGCAGCAAAATCAGGTTGGCTGCAATCGCGGCAGGTAAGCCGGGGGCAGGATAACGAATTAACTAGGGAACTGGCGAGCCATGCCTATTGGGACCGTACAATGCAGTGGAATGCCAAACTGGAGGATGCGGTCAAGAACTTGACGCCCGACCAGGTGAATAGCACGCTTCGCAAGTATCTCAACCTGGGTCAGATCAGTATTTTCAAAGCCGGTGATTTTGCGAAGGCGAAAACGTCGGAAGGTTCGGCTCCTTCAACCAAATAGAAAAGAGCGGTCTCGTTATAACTGGACAGCCCCCGTTTGTTGTGTTTCATAACCGGCCATACGTTGAAGCTTTCTGCGCAGTGCTGTATGATTCAGCGCTTCTAATAGCGCCTTGGCTGCAGGCAGCTCCAGCGATGCTAGCGAAAGGGTAAGGTCAAAGCGTTCGCTGGCCAGCGGAACAAAGCCCAGTCCAAAGCGGCGAGCAGCCAATTGGGTTGCGATACAACAATCGGCGCTTTTCGTCGCCACGGCGTAAGCAGCCGGAAGATGACCCTGAGCAAGGTCGCTATAACCTTTCACGCTTCCGGTTGCTATGCCGGTATCGCGCAAACCTGTGTCCAGAAGATCCCGGCTTCCTGAGCCTTTCTCACGATTTACGATCTTCACGCCTTTGCGCGAAAAATCGGCGAGGGAGGAAATGTTCTTAGGATTACCGCGCTGCACGACGATTCCTTCCTCCCAAACGGCAAATGTCACGACACGAACGGACCCTTGGGGAAAGGCACGCTGAATGAACGGGACGTTATACTCACCTGTCGCATGATCAAAAAGATGAGATCCGGCGACATGCACGCATCCCCGCTTCAACCATCGCAGGGCGTTTTGGCTGGAACATGGGATGCTGATAACCTCTATCCCCGAAGTTGCCAGCAATTCCGCCAGCACGGACAGCGCCGGATCACATCCTGCCAGGATGAGGCGCTTACGGTTATCGGGGAGTTCCCCAAACGGCTTTACCCAAACCGCGTTTCCTGAACGGCGTTGAACGATCCCATCACCGGGAGGCAAGTAGTCCGGGAGAGAAGGACTCGGAACAGCAAGAAGGCGCTCCCCAACGCGACACAGACGAACGAGCTGTTCTTCTCCGTGAGCGTTCGTGAGAAGTTCCGCACGGAGGGGTTGATCGGCGCCACCAGTCGGTTCCTGCAGAGAGAATAACTCTTCCACGCGCGTTTCAAGCGCCTGAGCCAGCCGCAACGCCGTTGTTGTATTCGGGACATAACTTCCGTCCTCAATGGCGTAGATGGTCTGGCGGCTGACTCCTACCCGCTGGGCGAGTTCCGCCGCTGCCAAGCCGCGCGCCTTTCGAACTTCCTGGAGTCGGGTACGAGTTCGAACTTTCATGTTTTCTCCTCAGAAGTGCAGTTTCAACGCAAATTCAAAGTCACGGGGATTACCAGCGCTTGTAATAGTCCCAAACGCCGGGGATCCGAAACTTCCATTTGGATCATTGAACGGCGGAGTATTGGTCACGTTAAAAGCTTCCGCGCGGAACTCCAAATTGAATCGCTCCGTTATGCGAAAGGTCTTCCCTATCATTAGATCGGCATCCTGCAAACCCGGCCCGCGCACCGGGTTCCGGGAACTGGTTCCAATGGTGAATTGAGGAGCATTGGTAAAAGCCGCAACGTTAAACCATTCGGAAGCGCTCCGGCCCGAAAAAGTGTTGGGA
>JAFAZU010000546.1 GCA_019239585.1 Acidobacteriaceae bacterium | reverse complement strand
CCCACATACATTTCGACCGGATCGAATCTCCTGGTTGGCGGTAGCCCGACAGGTAATTGGATCGGCACCTGATCAACACTCGCCATGAAACTCCGGGTTCTCTCGTCATAGGAGCCTCTCCCCGCCGCGTCCTGGTTCTCTCCACGGAAATAAGCCGAAAACCGTCCCCAAGTTCCATAGGCGGAGAATCCGCTGATCCCATTCGCTCCGTTCCCATAGGGCCGGCCGTAGTCATTGGTTAAAGTTTGTCCAAAATGATAGCTGTCCCGGAGAGGAGATCCGGCGATGTGCAAGTACCGGGCATAAATCGATTCGACCCCGATCACGGCATTTTTCTCTGCATCTCGCCTAAACTCAGTTTTCAAAGCTGCGATCATTTGAAGCGCCTGTGCATTCATCACTCCGGCGGATAATTTTGTGCTGCGCCGGGATGCGATGTCTTCTGCCTCTTCGACAAGCATTACGCATTGCTGGCGTGTCCAGGGCGCGGTCAAACTCTCCTCATCGGGCGCATAGCCCAGGGATGCCAGTCGCCTCAGCACTGGGTAAATCCAACTATCAAGCGGGACATAAACAGGTCCAGAGGGAGTTGCACGCTCCCCCCATTCCGGTCCGGCCATGGTATTCGTCCCAGTACTCAGAAACAATAACAGTAGTAATGCGCCTATCTGAGCAGATTGCAACGTACTTTACAGCGTGGCGCATCCGGTCAACACTATAAACGGGACAGCGCTACGGAGATGTAAAAGTCTTGTAAAAGCGCAAAAGGCCTTAAAACCGGTAGGGCGAATCTCTGTCTGCGGCGCAAAGTTACTCATCTTTTACAAGCTGATAACAATTTAGATTCCGTTTGTCCTTAGCATCAGATCGAGCGCTGTTCAGCGGCGCATTGTGAAAGGGGTAGCGCGCGATGCAAAAGCAACAGGCAGACTGTACCGGCACAAGTGTGGAACGACGCAGCTTTCTTGGCGGAGCCATTTGCGCATTAACTTCGTTGATTGGCGGGACACTGGCCGTTTTCGGCGGCAAGTATCTTCTCGGCACACCGCACGAGGTTTCAGGCGCATGGGTTGATGCCGGTGAGATCTCGAATCTGCAAGGGGGATCTCCTCACGAAATAACCTTCGAAAAAAGCCGGTCGGATGGCTGGAAAATCCATAATGAGCGGGCGACCGCCTGGGTCATTCTAAACAACAGCAGCATTACAGCTTTCTCGCCTTTGTGTACTCACCTCGGATGCGCTTACGGGTGGCAGGCGTCTCAAGCGGCTTTCGTGTGTCCCTGCCACGGTTCAAAGTTTGCCGCTGACGGCAAGGTGATTTCCGGCCCGGCCCGCCGCCCGTTGGATCAGTACGACGTGAAGATTGAGGGCACGAGGCTCTGGCTCGGTCCTTTGAAGAATTCACAAGCCTCTTAGGTTTATGCAGGGTCGCGTCCATCAAGCCGCTGACTGGATCGAGCACCGCACAGGCTTTAGGAGTGCGTTCCATCGATTCCTTTTTGAGCACATACCCGCCTCGACGGGTTGGCCCCAGGTCTTCGGCAGTATTGCTCTTTTTCTTTTCCTGACACAAGCCTTAACCGGTATTCTGCTCGCCCTGAACTATGCGCCTACACCCGGCGATGCATACAGAAGCGTGCTGTTCATCACTGATCGGGTGGCAGCCGGACGGATGATCCAGGGCCTCCATCATTGGGGCGCGAGTTTGATGATTGTCGTCGTGTTCTCCCACATGGCGCAGGTTTTCATCTATGGAGCCTATCGGAAACCGCGCGAAGCGACTTGGATTGCCGGTGTCATGTTGCTTCTGTTCACGCTTGCGTTTGGGCTGACCGGATATCTGCTCCCGTGGGACAACCGGGCTTATTGGGGAACCGTAGTGACGACCAGGATTGCCGCTAATGTTCCGCTCATGGGCGCTTTTCTCACGCAATTGATCGGCGCAACTGATGGGATCGGGGTTCTGACGTTCTCGCGGTTCTATACGATGCACACGCTTCTACTGCCCGCAACAACTGTCCTGCTGATAAACATTCACGTCTATCTCGTTCGACGGCATGGAATTACCGCGAGCGCAACCAGTCGCGAAGCCACCCAGAGGTTCTATCCGAAACAGGTTTTCCGTGATATCACTGCCGTATTTATCGCCTTTGTGATCTTGTTCGCAGCGGCTGTATTCGTGCGAGTTCCTTTGGAACGCCTCGCTGATCCAACTGACACGAGTTATGTCCCGCGACCGGAGTGGTATTTCCTCTTTTTGTTTCAACTTCTCAAAATATTTCAAGGCTCGCTCGAGCCCATCGGAACAGTCGTGCTTCCGACAGTGGCCGTTCTCGTCCTGTTCCTGCTTCCTTTTATCCGGCACTCCCGCTTACAAATCCTGCACCGGCGCGCGGTAGGCGCCGGAATCGTTTTTGTTGTTTTTGCGATTTGGGGAAGCTTGACAGCGGCAGCAGTCGCCGACTCGCCCCATCTCAAGCATCCGCTTGCAATATCCCACGAGATGGCGGAATGGGCGCAGTTTCCGCCTGAAGAAATCGCGGGGATTGGTTATTTCCGCTCGTCACACTGCGACTCCTGCCATAATCTGCTCTCCGGAATTCCAAAGCCCGGCCCCAATCTGACCTCCATGGAGCAGCGCCATCCAAAGGCATGGCTCATTCAACACTTTAAAGATCCAGGCTCCGGCGTATCAGGCGGTAGCGCTCGGCCGACCCAACTTTCCGTACTTCAGTTGAATGCCTTAGCGCTGTTCATTGCAAATTTGAAGCCGGACTCCGCCGGTATCTTGCAAACCGTTCCCCCTGACATCATTCGGGGCGCGCAGATTTACGTTGTCGGCGGCTGTGGAAATTGTCACAAAGTGAATGGTCTGGGCGGCGGGATAGGTCCGTCGTTAAATGGCTTGTTTGATCGCCGTACCAAATCCTGGATTGAAGAGCACTTTTCATCACCGCAGCGCCTGTCGCCTGGGTCCATTATGCCTCCATACCATTTCAGCCGGGCGGAAGAGAACGAAATCATTCTCTACTTGTTCTCGCTTCCCGAGTAGCACGACACAGAAGGAAATCTGGGGATATCTTGCAAATTTGTAAAACGGTTGTAAAAACAGGCGAAACTGCCGCTTCCGCACTGGAAATTAGTCGAACATCAAAGAACAATAAGTTGCAGAAGGAGGGCTGCTCGAAAATCCCGTGGCCT
>JAFAZU010000276.1 GCA_019239585.1 Acidobacteriaceae bacterium | reverse complement strand
AAGCGCGAAGTGCGCAAAGTGATTGTCGGTCAGGATGAAGTAATTGAAAATGTCCTGATCTCCCTATTTGTTGGCGGGCATTGCCTATTGACTGGATTGCCCGGCACGGCGAAAACGTTGCTAGTACGAACACTGGCACAGACGTTGGGGCTGAAATTCAATCGCATCCAGTTTACGCCGGATTTAATGCCTTCCGACATCACGGGTACGGACATCATTGAGGAGGACCCGACTACGGGGCATCGGACCTGGACGTTTGTACCGGGACCGATTTTCGCAAACGTTCTGTTAGCAGATGAAATCAATCGTACTCCGCCGAAAACGCAATCGGCGCTTCTGGAGGCGATGCAGGAGCTGTCGTGTACGGTGCGGGGACATCAGTACCGGCTCGATCCTCCGTTTTTTGTGCTGGCGACGCAGAACCCGATTGAGCTGGAAGGAACGTATCCTTTGCCGGAAGCGCAGTTGGATCGGTTTTTGTTCAACACGGTTTTAGAGTATTTGTCGGCTGAGGATGAGTTAAAAGTCATTGATCTCACTACAGTAACCACAACTCCGGAAGCTGCAGTAGCGACAAACAAGGAGGAGATTCGCGGGTTTCAGCAATTGGTACGCATGACGCCGATTGCCGAATCTGTGGCGCGTCACGCAATAGAGCTGGTGCGGGCAACGCGACCAGGGCAGAGCGACAGCCCGGACTTTATCAAGAAGTATGTGAATTTCGGAGCGAGCGTGCGGGCGGCGCAGTTTCTCGTGCTGGCCGGAAAGGCGCGAGCTTTGATGCACGGACGTGTTCATGTGTCGTATGAGGACGTTCGAGCGCTGGCCATACCCGTGATGCGGCATCGCGTTCTGGTGAACTTTCATGCGGAGTCGGATCATCTTACGAGCGACGACGTCCTACGACGACTACTGGACGCAAAGCCTGCGCCTCGGGGTTAATTGATTGCCTATTGAAGCGACAGCAAACCGGCTGCTCGATCCGGCGGTTCTCCACCAAATTTCGGGTTTGGATCTGGTAGCAAAGACAGTGGTGGATGGATTTGTAGCGGGTCTGCACCGCTCGCCGGATTTCGGCTTCAGCCAGGAGTTCGCGGAGTACCGGGCCTATACGCCGGGCGATGACCTGCGTCATGTCGACTGGAATGTGTATGCCCGCACGGACCGAGCGTATCTGAAGCGGTACAAGGGCGAGACCAATACAGTTTTGATGGTGCTGCTGGATGTAAGCGGCAGTATGGGGTTTGGGTCCGGAACTCTTCGCAAAGTGGATTACGCGAAGTTTCTGGCGGCGGCGCTGGTTTACTTGGCTCACCTGCAGCGGGACAGCGCTGGATTGATTGTGTTCGCGGATACGGTGATGAATTTTGTGCAGCCTTCATCGCGGCAGGGGCAATTGATGCGATTGCTGCATGGCATTGACGGGGCGCAACTGGGCAAGCGAACAGATTTTCAACGGCCCTTCTTTGAGTTGCAGCAATTTCAGAAGCGGCGTGGAATCACGGTACTGATTTCGGACTTCTTTGAAAATCCGGAAACAATTGTCAAAACCGTGGAGCCGCTGCGCCAGCGCGGGAGCGAGTTGATTCTGTTCCATCTACTTGATCCGCGCGAAATTGAACCGGTATTTGGGGAGGCGGCATTGTTGCTTGACATGGAAACAGGCGATGCCATGGAAACCTCGCCGGAGTATGTGCGGACTGAATACCGACAGAAGATCCGCTCGCATTTAGAGACTTTGCGATTAAAAGCGCAGGGGGCAGGTTTGGATTATCAACTCCTGCGCACGGACAAGCCGCTCGATGACGCTTTGCGGGAGTACTTTCGCGTGCGCGGGGGACGGATGTAGATAGTGCCGAACCTATGCCTACTCTCCTAGTATGAGCTTCGAATGCGATGCCAAAAGTAGATCTGTCAAATGGTGGAAACTACCAAACGCTTATCGACAATGCATTGCGCGACTATGTTGATAGTAAGACTCCGAAACTTGAATAGACACTACGGCGTGTAATCCGTGAGGAGATGGCAAAAGCAGGGTAGCTAATTCCGTGGCTTAATCCTGATCGGTTACAGTCAAAAGACGGGACCGAAGTGGCGGTAACCTGCTGCGGGCGGTTCCGGTCTAAGCATTTGTCGGCTTCCCGGTAGGTTTAATGGGTTTCCTTTCACCCTGGTTTTTGGCCGGACTTCTGGCCGTTGGTCTTCCTCTCTGGCTGCACTTGCTGCGTCAGTACCGGCGCACGCCGCAACCGTTTAGCTCCTTGATGTTTTTTGAGAGACGGGTGCAGGCTTCGAGTCAGCATCGCCGCTTGCGGTATCTGCTGCTGCTGGCTTTGCGGCTAGTTCTGCTAATTCTACTGGCGCTGGCGTTTGCGAATCCTTTTGTGAATCGGAAAAGGGATGTCGCGGGTAAGCGCACCTTAACGGTGATTGCGATTGACCGGTCGTTCAGCATGCGTGCGGGCAACCGGATGCAGCAGGCCAAGAACGATGCTCAAAAGCTGGTTACGGGTCTGGGTGGGCGTGAGCTGATACAAGTGATCGCCTTCGATTCGCATGTGGAGAATATGACCGCTCCTGAACTTGACAAGGGCACCGTTGCGGCAGCGATCCAGTCAATTGAGCCGAGTGATAGCTTCAGTTCATTCGGCGAGTTGGCCCGCGCCTTGCGTGTCATGGCGCAGAACAACGGCATGCACCAGGAACTTCATTTGTTTAGCGACATGCAGCAAACCTCTATGCCCTCCAACTTTCGGGATCTGGCTTTAGGGCAAAACACCAGCTTGCAGTTGCACCCAGTAGGAGGCGGCTCCCCTCCGAATTGGGCGGTCGAGGCGGTGACTACGTCCGAGCATGTTTATGATGTTCACCATACCCGGTTGACGGCCACTGTCGCCGGATGGCAAACACCGGCGGCTACGCAAAAGGTGGATCTCGTTCTCAATGGCAAGATTGTGGCCTCTAAGGAAGTTTCCGTGCCGGCAAATGGCCACGCCACGGTTGAATTCCTAGCCTTTGATGTTCCTTATGGAGTGCATCGGGGCGCGATTCGGACCAGCCCACATGATGCGCTTCCCAGCGATAATGAGTTTCTGTTCTCCGTTGAGCGGTCTGATCCGCGCCGGGTTTTGTTTCTGTATGCCGGTGGCCGGACGCAGGGGGCTTTCTTTTATAAAACGGCCCTGGATTCGGCGGCTGATACCGGCTTAACCGTGGAGCCATTGCCAATAGAACGGGTTTCCGAAAGGGACCTATCCAAGTACGCGTTTATTGTTCTGAACGACTTAGGCGAGCTGGATAGTGGACTAACGCAGAAATTATGCGGCTATGTTCAGCATGGAGGCGCGGCTTTGATTGTTTTAGGGCCGGCGACGGTGCGCTCGGGACGTTTGCCTTTGTCGTCTACCGGACGCTTGGCGGAAGTACGGCAGGTGCAAGGAGTGAGCTACGTCGATAATCAGAATCCTGCTTTGGCAGGCGCGGGACGGTTTGAGAACGCGCAGTTTTACCAGACCGCTCGTTTGACGCCGAAGCCTAGTGATCGTGTTCTGGCGAAGTTAGCGGATGGATCGCCTTTGCTCGTGGAGGAACGGGTGGGCGAGGGGCGCGCCCTGGTGTTTGCTTCCACGCTCGACAATTCAACCAACGATTTTCCGCTGCACGCCGGGTATCTTCCGTTTGTGGCGCAGACCGGGCGGTATCTCGCAGGCGCGGAAGACACACCATCGAGCGTCGTGGCAGGCACGGCAGTTTCGCTGCGGCGCACTCGCGACGATAGTACGGCGGCTGACGTGGTCGGGCCGGATGGCAGACATGAGTTGTCGCTGGCGGAATCGACCAGAGCGCTGAGCTTTGATTTAAACCGGGGCGGCTTTTACGAAGTGCAACGGGCAAATGGGCAGCGGCAACTACTGGCGGTCCACGCAGACCGGCGTGAATCCGACCTGACACCGATTTCTCCGGAGACTCTCGATTTATGGCGTAATACTGGAAGTACGGCAGTTGCGGCGAAACCCGGAAGCGTTACGGCAGAGACCCGGCCCTGGAGCCTGTGGCGCTACGTCATGATCCTGGTCTTGGTAGCGGCGCTGATGGAATCATTGTTCGCGTCCCGGTATTTGAGGAAAGAAAGGCAAACAGCATGACAGCGCTTGAACAGTTAAATGCTTACCTACGGCGTCTGGAGTGGCGCTTGCGGTTTTTCGCGGCGTCGCGAGGCGCGGCCGTTATAGCGGCCTTGGCGCTCATGCTGACGCTGGTTCTGGTTGCGATCAGCAACCGATATGCGTTCGCCCAAAATGTCGTTTTGCCGCTTCGCATCACCTTGTTTGTAGTGCTGGCCCTGGCAGTCTCATTCACGCTGGCGCGTCCACTGCTGAAGCTGAACCGGCGGCGGGTGACTCGCTTAATAGAGCAGCGCGCACCGGAATTCCAGCAACGTTTACTCACCTTGAACGAACGGCAGAAAGCGGGAGATCCCTGGTCTGAAGTATTGGCAGAAGATGCTTTGCGCATTGCCAGCGCGCATCGACCGGAGCAGATCAGCTCTAGCCGCTCGTTATGGGGCGCGCTCGGCAGCGGAGCGGTAGCGGCAGTGATTTTACTATGGCTAATTGCGGCTGGGCCGGGTTATTGGGGTTATGGCGCTTCCCTGCTCTGGACAGGTAGCGCTCCCGCAAACAAGCGTCCGATTTATGACATTACAGTGCAGCCGGGTAACAAGACGATACGCCGCAAGTCGGACCAGTTGGTAACGGCGCAGCTTTTCGGTTTTTCGGCTCGCAATGTGACTCTGCACGTCAAGTATGGTAATGCACCGAAGTGGGACGAAACGCCGATGCAGCCGAAAGCAAGCGGGGATGGCTACCGGTTTCTGTTTGCCGGACTGTCGGATGAAGTTGAATATTATGTACAGGCGGATCGGGCGCGGTCGCAGCATTTCACGATTCATGTAAAAGATTTGCCGACCGTAAAACGCGTCCGCGTGGCTCTCAAGTACCCCGCCGGGCTGGGACTTCAGAATGCGGTGTTCGATCCGGGCGGAGACATTCGCGCGGTAAACGGAACAGAAGCGGAAATCTCGGTTCTGACGGATCGGCCTTTAGAGCAAGGCGTGATCATGCTGGATGGCGGTAAAAAGATCGAGCTGAAACCAGGTGAAGGCAACTGGCTTTCGGCTCGCTTGCCGATTGAGAAAGACGGCGCGTACCATGTGGCCGCTATCGACAATGGAGAAGCCGTCCGTATCAGCGACGATTACTTTATTGAAGCAAAGAAAGACGAACCGCCGACAGTGAAGCTGTTAAAACCGGGACATGATCCGAAGGTCAGCCCAATTGAGGAAGTGCCCGTGACAGTGGATGCGGCGGATGACTTTGGCGTACAGGCTCTAGAGCTGCATTATTCCGTCAATGGCGGGCCGGAGAAGGTCCTCCCGTTGCTGAAATCGAAAGGCGTGAAAGAGGCGCAGGGGACAACCACCATTGCTTTTGAAGACTTAAAAGTCGTTCCAGGCGATGTGGTCAGTATGTATGCAACGGCGCGGGACGCACACAGCAAGGCCCAGAGTGAAATCATTTTTGCGCAGGCGGAGCCGTTCGATTTCAAATTTACGCAGTCTCAGCAGATGGGCGGCGGAGGCATGGGAATGGGCAACCAGTCGAGCGACATCTCGCAACGACAGAAGCAGATCATTGCCGCTACATTCAATGAATTAAGGGATAAAAGCCAAAATCGCGCGGCGCTGGCGGAAGATGCTAAATTTCTTTCGGATCTGCAAGGGAAGCTAAGCGAACAAGCGATGACCTTGGCGCAGCGCATGGCAAGCCGTGAGTTGGGTTCCGCCGGATCTGAATTTGCGCAATTTTCCAAGCTGATGACGGATGCCTCCGGCGATATGGCGGTGGCCGTCGAACAACTGAAGCCGGGCAAATGGAATGATGCTTTGCCGCCGGAACAGAAGGCGCTCGGATCGCTGCTGCGGGCGGAGGCTTTGTTCCGTAACATTCAGGTAGCTTTTGGCCAGCAGGGCGGCGGAGGCGGAAGCAGCGGAGCGCAGCGCGATCTGGCCCGCATGTTTGACCTGGAACTGGATACCAGCAAGAATCAATATGAAACGGGGCAACAGGCTTCCGCGCAACAACAGCAGCAGGACGTACAGAAGGCGCTGGATGATGCTTATCAACGATTACAGGCGCTAGCTCGTCGGCAGGAGGAACTGGCCTCGCAAAACCCGCAACAGCAGCAGGCGTTTGAGCAGCGCTGGGAAGAAGAGCAACTGCGCCGCGAAGCGGAAGAACTGCGGAAACAGATGCAGCAATTAGCGCAGAACGCATCGCAATCGGGAAGCTCCTCGCCGCAACAACAGGGTCAACAGAAGGCTTCTTCGCAAGGCAGCAGTTCTTCGTCGGGCCAATCCGGGCAACAGCAGGGGTCTCAATCGGCGTCTAACTCCTCCTCCAGCTCTTCCGGGCAAAGGAACGCACAAGAACAGCGCCAGATGGCCGAAACTATGAAGCGCGCCGATAATGCTCTGCAGCGGGCAGAAAACGAAATGCGCAAGGCAGTGAGCGACCGTGACGCGAGCGCACGACAACGGGCTGCGTCTGAACTCCGGGAAGCGCAGGCGCTAATGAACCGGATGATGTCGGGCCAAGCGGGCAGCAGTGTGTCGGACATGGCAAACCGCGCGGAAGAGATGGCAAAAGCTCAGAAAGAGTTGGCTGATCGCATGAAAGGAATGTACGGAGAAGGGACTTTCAGAAGCCGTCAACGGTATTCTGCGTCCAGCCAACCGGGCGAAGGAATGCCGGAAATGCGTGATCCGAATAGCACTCGTTTCGGCTATGGATTCCAGCGGCGCTATGGTTTGGATGAAATGCGCCCGGCGCGTTCTGCCACGGCGGAAGAGAAAGAGTTAGCGAACGAGAAAGAGAAGCTGGCTTCGGAACTGGGGCGCTTGCAGGAGCAGATGCAGCAGCAGGCGCAAGGCATGTCCGGCTCGCGTCCTGACGCTTCGGCCAAGTTGTCGAGAGCGTTATCAGAGGCGGAAAGCAAGGAGTTGGCGCTGCGTCTCCAAAAGGATGCGGACTGGATACGGCAGGGTTATGGCGATCGCAATGTGGGGATGGAAGATTCCGTCACGGCTGGTTTACAGCAGTTAAGCCGTGATCTCCGCGATGTGCAGGGAGCCATGAATAAGCCGGGGGCGCCCAATACCGGTCGTGGAACTGACAAGACCGCGCAGGCGCTCGCGGAAGTGCGGCAGTTACGCGAAGAACTGGACCGGAGAGCGGCTGAAAAGCTGAGTCGCGGCGGCCAGGAATCAGGCGGCGAGAATGAGTCCAGCCAATCGAGCGGGCAACAAAATGCGCAGAGTGGGGCCTATAGTCCGCAAGGTGGAGCTTCTCCCGCCGGGATTGACCGCGAAGGCGTGCAGAGCGCTATTAGCCAATTACGCGGCTTACGGACGCAAGTTGATCCGCATGACCGGGCGCTTTTGGGCTATATTGACGGCGCGCTGGGCACCATGCAGCACTTAACCGGAGCGCAGGCGGGTTTGCTGGATGCGCGAATTAGTCAGGATGCATTCCTAAACCTGCAGCGGCTGGAAGTTGAGCTCAGTAAGCGTGTGGCCCAGCACGAAGCTGGCGGAACACGCAC
>JAFAZU010000106.1 GCA_019239585.1 Acidobacteriaceae bacterium | reverse complement strand
CACATCGCGAAGGAGCGCCTGCCAGTACAACTCAACGGCTTCCGCTGCACGCCGCGCACTGGCGAGGGCGGGAGCAGGAGGAATGGAGGTCTGATGCGAGTCTATGCCTTCAAGATCGAAGGCGAGACCCGCCTGGGGATTTACTAGAAGAGCAGAACCGCCCATAACGATGTTTTCAAATTCCCCTGGGTCGCCACTGTGAAGCGCACGTAATAGTGAATCGTAGGCATGAGAATCCACTTCGCCGCAGGAATCGTGGGGAAGGCCTTTGGAGAAGTTGCCAATACGATTTGGATACCGTCTTTCATCTCCGTTGTTAGCGTGGCTCGGAATGGCTTCGAGGAGATGTGAGTAGGCGGCCTGCGTGCGTATGTTGTACATCCGTTGGCGGCGCGCCTCGGCGCGATGTGCTGATGGACTCAAATCATTTTCTGCAGAATCCTGGACCGACGCTTTCAGGGCAGTAATGAGGCCAAGTGCTCCGCCAGTAGCAGACAAAAATCTTCGGCGACTGGCCGACAAACAGTTACCATGCAGCGAGAGACGACTCATGAGAGACTCCTTTCCTGCCAGTCCGCATGTAATTATCAAATTGGTTGAGAGTTGGCACTAATAGATTAATGCCGTTTACTAATGCCCCCCGGGCAAAGCCATAAAGAAATAAACGTTTGCTTTTCATCCTTTCCTCCGAATTGTTTTCGCTGGGGTTTTCCCGACCACTAACCTTCGCTAGCGTACGAGGTAAGCCCACCAAAACATCAATGACAACTCCTGTTGGGAGTGTGACTAGCAGAACTGCAATCGTCATTCCAAGTGCAATTAACGGGTTTTGATTGAGTAGAACCAGTCACTTTAGGAAGCGGAGAGAGGGGCAGTGGACTCACGGACGATCAACTCTCCGCGAATCACTAGCGCTTTTTCTTCTGGTGAGCCGTTAAAAATTGCTATAAGAAGCTCGGCTGCTTTGCGGCCCATCTCGCGCCGGGGCTGCCGTACGGTAGTCAGCGCAGGCCGAGCTAAAGCCGCAAACGTGATATCGTCGAAGCCGGTCACAGACAACGATTCCGGAATCATAATTCCACACTCCTCTGCGACCTTGAGCAAACCAAACGCCGAGATGTCGTTATAACAGAGCACCGCTGTCGGCCTTTTGCTTCGATGGAGTAAATCCCGTGCCGCTATGCTTGCCCCCTCCAATTTGCCGTCACCGTAAACGACGAACTCCTTCGGCAGCGATACTTTAAACTCCGCTAGTGCTTTCCCGAATCCGGCAAATCGATCCTCGTCCGAGTGCAGACCCAGCCGGTCGCCCAAATATCCAATCCTCCGATGCCCGAGTTCAATCAAATGCCGCGCGGCTTGGTACGCGCCATGGACGTTATCAACGGCAATCGAGTACGCAAAATCACTTCGGTGCTGGTTATTCACTAGCACAATTGGAATTTTCAACTCTTCGAGCATGGGCAGGTAAAGCGAACCGACGCGAGAGGAGGCAACTAGAATCCCATCTACCCGGCGCTCTCCGAACGAGCGCACCACTGCCATCTCGCGTTCGGGATCAGCCTGCGAAGTTGCCAGGATCACGGAATAGCCGTGCTGATTTGCGACTTCCTCAATTCCATCCACCAGATCTCCATTGAACGGATCAGCAATAGAAGTGACAACCACACCGATAGCCTGAGTCTTCCGTGTCACTAAGCTGCGCGCTACTGCAGAAGCCGTATACCCGGACTCCCGCGCAATCTGCTGAATCCGTTGCGCCGTCGCTGCCGGAATGAGCGGACTATCGCGTAACGCACGTGAAACAGTTGAATGCGAAACACCTGCTAAGCGCGCAATGTCTTTTATTGATACCGGCATAAAACAGCAGACTGCACCATGTTAAACCTTCCGATAACCTTCACCCTTTCTTTAGCGCTCGCGGCACAACTCGCTTCTCTTAATAAAAATCGGCCAGTATTAGATGCCCACAACTGCTATCCCTACGAAGGACAATGGACCGATCGCATCGAGCGCGCATTGTCAACAGGATTTCCGGTCGGTATCGAGCAGGATTTAGCGTGGTACGTTGATCCTGTAACAGGACAGGGACGCATTGTCATCTCGCATTCACCGAAGACGGACGGCACGGAGCCAACTTTACAGCATTACTTTTTTGATCGCGTGCGTCCCATCGTCGAGAAGGAATTGCGCGAAGGCGACCGCTCATATTGGCCCGTCATCATTCTGCACTTCGATTTTAAGGACAACCAAGCACCGTTGCTGCAAGCAGTTTGGAACCTGTTGGGTGAATATGAACACCAAGGCTGGATCACCACCGCCGCAAAAACTCAAAATCCAGGTGATTTACAGCCC
>JAFAZU010000092.1 GCA_019239585.1 Acidobacteriaceae bacterium | reverse complement strand
GGTTCCTTTTTCAGCAGGCGCGCTGTATTCGACCACTGAAGATCTTATGAAGTGGGAACGCGGACTCTTCGGCGGAAAACTGCTTTCGTCAGCTTCGCTCAAAGAGATGACAACTCCATTCAAACAGAATTATGCGTTTGGGTTGGCCGTGTCGAGTGTGAACGGACGAAAGAAGATTGACCACGGCGGCGGAATTGAGGGTTTTAATACGGAATTGGCATACTGGCCTGACGATCAGCTGACGGTCGTAGTACTCGGCAACCTGAACGGCAACGCGCCGGACCAGATTGCAGCGCAGCTGGCAGCGACGATTCACGGCGAAAAGGTAGTACTGCCTTCCGAACGAAAGCAAATTACGCTTTCGCCCGATGTTCTTGCCTCCTACGTTGGAACCTATGAGCTAGCCCCGAACGTGGATCTGAAAATCATGCTGGAAGGGGACCATCTGGAAACGCAACTAACCGGCCAGCCGAGGTTCCCGATCTTTGCGGAAACGTCAACTTTGTTTTTCCTGAAGGTGGTAGACGCACAGTTGGAGTTTGGGAAAGACACCTCGGGGAAGGTCACTCAAGTGACACTGCACCAGAACGGGCGCGAGATCGTTTGCAAAAAGAAATAACCAGTCACTGCGTTCCCGGCTTTCTGTTCGAGTAAGTCTAGACGCGGAGCCAGGAACGAAGTGATTGGTCTTTACTCAATCGCAAACCTCTTTAATTACTACGGCCCTCATCGTAAAGTTGGCGCAACTCGCACTCACCCTGTCCGACGTGGCCGAGAAAGGTCTTAGCGAGCTCAATTGCCTCTTCCTTGGAGTTCGCCTTCATGATGGCGAACCCGCCGACCACCTCCTTGGATTCGGTGAACGGTCCGTCAGTCACTGTGACCTTTCCCTCGGACCGTCGAACCCGCGCACCCAATGCCGTCGGGAGGCAGCCTTCGGTAGAAAGCAGCCAGCCGGCTTTCATGCCCTCTTCGACCAGCTTGCCCATAACGGCCATTTCCTCCGGCGTGGGAGGGGTGTTGCGCTCAACTGCTTTGTAGATACTAAGAAATCGCATTGTTGTCTCCTTTATGGATCAGGTTAGGAGCGTAGTCTGACTGGCTTTGGCACCGGTGACCGCGCTATGTTAGTAAGTCGAACCAGCAACCGCCGGATCGACACGAAAACTCGAAAACTTAAGGTACGATGACCGCTTTTGCGGAGCGGTGCTGCCGCACGGTTTCGAGCGCTTCGCTGGCTTGTTGCAATGAAAATCTATGGCTGACTTCCCGGGCGAACAACTCTTTCCAATGTGTGTTGTTTAGAAATATCAGCGCCTGATGGACATGACGCGGCTCAAAGGCCCAACTGCCGACCACGTTTAACTGCTTGCGCGTGATCGTGTGAGGGTTCATGGCGACGTCCCCCGCGTCGGCGTACTGCCCAAGTACCAGATAAGTACCTCCATCACGGCACAGCTCCAAGCCTTCGGGAACAGCCGAGGGATAACCCACACATTCAACAACGAGGTCCGCTCCATAGCCGCCTGTAAGATCCAATACCTGTCTTCTGCGTTCACCTGGGCCTAGCGTGTGCTCAATGGAAATCACTCCGTCAGCGCCGAACTCACGCGCCAGTTGAAGACGATGATCCGGCGCGCCAATTGCAATAATCTTTTCTGCGCCGGAGTGGCGAGCCAAGGCCAAAGCAGCTAAACCAACAGGCCCGGTGCCTTGGATCAGCACTGTATCTCCAAATTGGACCGGAGCTCGCTCCAGCCCGTGAATGGCGGTGATCAGCGCGCATCCTCCGCCCACGACGGCTTCCGTCAGCAACTCATCCGGCAAGCGGAAGATGGCGCTTCCCTTACGCAGCAAAATGTATTGCGCGTAACCTCCGCGCAGATGAGGAGCTTCATCAGCACAGTAAGAAATCCCGTAAGCTTTGCGATATAAGCATCGCGTGGGCTGTCTTTTGAGGCGGCAGTAATAGCACTCGCCGCAGGTGATGGAACTGGCCCAGGTAATGCGATCACCTACGGTGAGAGGCTTCCCACGCCAGTCTTTTTTCAAATCCGGACCAAGGCGCTCGATGTAGCCCACCGTTTCATGACCGAGGATGACTGGCAAGGGAATCGGCAACTGTCCCAGCCAGAGATGCACGTCCGTGCCGCAAATACCGGCCATTTGAACACGGACCAATGCTTCTTCCGCGCCGATTTTGTCCGGAACGGGAAATTCGCGAAGCTCCAACGGCTCTTGATAGTTCGTAAGAACAGCGGCAGAACAGGTTTGTTCCGGCATGTGCAGCTTTACTTGGAGCGTTCCTTGAGGATTTCCTGGATCTGCTCCTTCGCGACCGGCAACTGGTTCATGTTCTCCCGAAGCCACCCCGTAAAATCGTTCTCAATCGGATCGGACCACCTTGTATCGATCTGGCCTGCCGTGTACTTCTTTTCGCGCAGGCGCTG
>JAFAZU010000707.1 GCA_019239585.1 Acidobacteriaceae bacterium | reverse complement strand
GACGATGGTTGCTGGTCGAGAGGGCAGGCATTTGCGATGGCGGGCTTTGCCGTCGCATTCGAACACACATCCGACTCCGGTTATCTCACCACCTTATCGCTGCTGACAAACTACTACGAAGAACGCTGCCCTGAGGACGGCGTTCCGGGTTACGACCTCACGCTTCCACCTCCGCCCCAGACGCTTCGGGACACCTCGGCAGCCGCTATTACCGCCTGGGGACTCACGCGGCTTCTCTTGTCGGGGAAGCTCGAACCGAACGAGGCCGGCCCGTTTCAGCAGCTACGCGACAAAATTCTTACGAGCCTGCTCCGCCATTATCAGACGCCTACGAGCGAGCAGGACCACCGGCCTGAGGGAATGTTGCTGGAGGGTTGCTTCAACGTGCGGGACGGCGTGGATACGCATCATGAGTTGATTTGGGGCGATTACTACTTATTTGAATCATTGCATGCGGTGGTGAATGAAGATTGATTTCTCTCAAAAGGTGATCGCGGTCACCGGCGGTGCTTCCGGCATTGGCGAAGCCATCGTCCGGAAGTTGACCGAATGTGGAGGTGCCGTCGCCATTGCGGACCGGGATGAGACGCGGGGAACGCGCATCGCGCAGGAGCTTCTCTCGGCGACTTTTGTGCAAACGGATGTTTCCGAGGAGGACTCGGTCGCTCATTTTTTTGATCGGGTACAGGCGGAGTATGGACGATTGGATGGACTCGTCAATGCCGCCGCTTGGCTGCATGCCGGGATGTATCGCCCCTTTCTCGAGCAGCCGCTGGAAGAATGGAACCGGAGCCAGCAGATTAACTTTCAGGGAGTCGTTTTGACTTCTCGCCGGGCTTTACCTCTGCTCGAAGCGTCACGGGGCAGTATCGTCAATATCTCTTCTGTGGGAGCCGCCAGAGTTTTCAGTAACGGAGCGGGCTACTGTTCCAGCAAGGCAGCCGTAGAGCATTTTACACGCTGTTTAGCCTTCGAGTTCGCTTCTCGGGGGGTGAGGATCAACGCGTTGGCTCCGGGGTACATCGACACGCCGGGCGTTCGCTTTGCTACTTCAGATCAGCCGGTATTGAATCAGGTCATTCAACAGAAAATTCCTATGGGACGCCTGGGCCAGCCGGTGGAAATGGCCCATGCGACGCTTTTTCTGCTCAGCCCGCTCGCTTCTTACGTGACAGGCGCAACGCTGCTGGCGGATGGAGGATGGGCCCTCACATGAAAAATCCGGCTCGCTGGCATGGATGCCGCCTGACCGAGATGAGGTGGAATCGGGAGTTGGTTGTATTCCTCGAAAATGAGCTGGTTCGTGTCGGAATCAACGTGGAGAAGGGAGCCGAGATCTTCGAGTTTCGCTATAAGCCGAAGGACGTCGATGCCCTATGGCACCGGGAAGCGGCTCTGGCGGAGAGAGTCTCGCGCCCCGAATCAGCGCCTAACGGTCTGGATGCCTTTTTCGACCGGTATGCGGGAGGGTGGCAGGAAAGCTTTCCGGTCGGCAACGCGACAGGCTCTTTCTTCGGCGCTTCCCTGTATCTGCACGGCGAGGTAAGCCTGCTGCCGTGGCGTTATCGAATTCTTCAGAACTCAGGGGAGCGTGTTGAAATCGAGTTGAGCGTGGAGTGTGTTCGAACGCCGTTTCAGTTAGAACGCCGCATGCGGGTCGAGACTAGCATCGCAGCTCTCCAGTTGGAGGAAACAGTTTTAAATCTGGGCCGACAATCCCTGCCGTTTGCCTGGGGCCATCACATCGCGTTTGGACCGCCTTTGCTAGCTTCGGGAACGCGACTTGACCTGCCGGAGGGGGCGGTTCGGACGCCGGCCGGACGCAGCGACCTGCCGCGACGATATCGGCAGCAGCAAGAATCTCAAACCTTACGGCTGCAAGGACCCGCCGGAGACTCTTTAGACATTACTTGCGCTCCCTCGCCGGAATCGGGGACGGTCGACAATTTCGAGATCGAGCTGTCAGGTCCCGCTTGCGCGGCGATTCGCAATCCTGGTCTCGACTTGGGGGTTGGTTTCATTTGGGATCGCGAAGTGATGCGATTCCTTTGGGAGTGGGAACTGAGCCATGCGTCTTCGGGGTATCCTTTCTGGGGGCGCGAGTACCTGCTGGCTCTTGAGCCGTTTAATTGCCCTATTGGAGGAATCACCGATCCGGATTTCGCCGCCCGACTGCCTCAATTAAGACCGGACGAGGAGTGCCGCTTCCGCATGGCCGTGGGCTGGTGCGCGGGAAACAGCC
>JAFAZU010000558.1 GCA_019239585.1 Acidobacteriaceae bacterium | reverse complement strand
TTCGGAAGTCAAAATACCCGGATCGAGGCTACGGTATGTGGAAGGATCGGTTTAAGGACCTACCTGATGACTGGTGGGGTACGCCGGAGGCAGATGCGCAAGTACTATCGCTTTTTGATTGGAACAAAGAAGTGTAGCCTATGCGCTCTCTTCTTTTGAATACAGTCACTTTGATTCGTTGGACCCAGGGACGTGTCCCGAATCGGGTGCGGCGTTTGATGAATTAACCGGGAACTTCACTCTATGTCAGCACGATCAGCCCGTGGGAAATCACTCTCAAACCACAATTACGCCGTTATGGTCTGACCCAGAAAGATCTATTAACAGCAATGTCGGACGCCTTGGCAGTGGAGCTTTTATCCGTGACTCTGCCGCATACGGTCGAGTTCAACCAGTTACCTCAGTTTACAGAGCATACTGATCCGTTTGACCGTATGTTGATTGCGCAAGCCCTGGCAGAGGCGTATACGCTTGTCTCCCCCGATACGCGCTTTCCTCTGTACGAACCGCACGGCCTTCAACTGCTCTGGGAGTAACCAGACTCCTCTGAACTGCGTAAAGGCAAAGCGGTGCTTGCGCTGTAAATGTTACGCTGTGGGCATGTCGGACTCAGCTTCGGCGCAGGCGCTAAGCCTGCTGCTTGCCCTGAGTCTGTTCCCTGCTTTTTTGCCGGCGCAACAAACAAGCCTATCTCCCAGTGATGCTCTGCACTTTGCAGTAAGAGCCGGCAATCTTCAGGAAGTTAGTAAGCTATTGGCCTCCGGCGCTGACGTTAACGCAAGGGATGAGCTCGGGGGCACACCTTTGCTCGATGCCGCTTGGGCCGGTAATGTCGAGATTACGCGCGTTCTTTTGCAACACGGCGCAGACGTCAATGCCACTCACCGGGAGGCAGGCTCCACAGCTCTGGAATATGCCGTTTTGACCGGGCGCACTGCTGTTGTCCAGCTACTGTTAGCCGCAGGCGCTGACACAAACCGCCGTTACCGGTACGATCAAACGGTTCTTCACTTAGCGGCAGCCCGACCCTTTCCGCAAATTCTGGCACTGCTGGTCAACGGGCATACCTCCCTCAATCCGGTTGATGCGAACGGCAACACGCCGCTGGATGAAGCCGTTTTGCACAATCAAATTGATGCGGTCCGTTTTCTGCTTGCGCATGGAGCGGACGTTCAGTATACGCACCCGGCTGATGGCCGAGGCCCTTTAGATGAAGCCTGCATCAAAGGATTCCCTGATCTTCTTCCGCTGCTGATTGATGCCGGCGCTGATCCCGTTCGCCGCGACCGTTCCGGCCAGACGCCGCTTGACCTGGCGCTGGCCTATAAGAACGCGAATGTTGTGAGTGCGTTACTGAAGCTGGGTTCCCGGATTTCGGAGTCCCAAGCTGCTGCAGAAGAAGCGATGGAAACTGCTGTCCTGAAAGGGCAAATTGAAATCGTTCGAACTCTTTTGGATGGTGGATTTGACGTCAACAAGCCCACTGCGAACGGAACCACTTATCTGCACGACGCCGCGCTCAAGAACCAGAAAAAGGTTGCCGAGTTGCTGATCCGCTGCGGTGCCCGCCTCAATGCCGTTAACCAGACCGGCGGTACTCCTCTGCATGATGCCGCCCTGGGAGGAAGCGTCGATGTGATCAACTTATTGCTTGACCACGGAGCAAATATCAACGCCATGGATGGAGAATCAGGCGCTACTCCGCTAATGTTGGCCGCGTCGCTGGACAGGTCATCCGCTGTTGCCGCTCTGCTGAAACGCGGAGCCGATCCTGCCTTGAAAGATCGCCATGGCATGACCGCCCTGCATCGCGCAAAAAATACGGAAGACCCTGAGATTGTTAAGCTCCTCGAAACCCGCTGACATGGTGTACAGCAGAAAGTTTTGGATCGAGCTATAACGCCAAACTCCCGCAGCGCCGATAGGTGAACTGTTGGGGAAATTGAGTGAAACAAACACAAAGAACGAGCCGCCTCTTAATTGCTGACAAAAGTTTACTGTTTTGTCGCGGCTTACGCACTTTTTTGAACGGAGAAAAGGATCTCGAAGTCATCGACATAGCTTCCGCGATGAATGAAACTCTCGCCAAGGCCCGCATCCTTGCGCCCGACGTGCTGATTATTAACGTTGAGCTTCTGCGCTCGGAGGAGCCGGCCTTTCGATTTGCCCTGCGGCAGGCTATGGCGAACGGGTCGATACTGGCCTTAACGGAAGATGACGGTGAGGAGTGCCTCAGCTGTGCTGTTGCTGCCGGCGCAAAAGGGTACATGTTGAAAAACAGCACGCCCGCGCAATTGGCCGAAGGAGTGCGGCAAATTGCACTTTCCGAGAGCTGCCATTCACTGTCAATTTCGAAGATTGTTCCTGACCTGAAAGCTTTAGCTGAGCAGAATGAAACAAAGGCGCAAACGCCTGTGCTGACTGCCCGTGAAAGCGAGGTCATACGGCTGTTGGCCGAAGGGAAAACCGTCCGCGAGGCGGCGGATGAACTTTCACTGAGCGCCAAAACGGTCGAGGCGCATAAACTCAATCTCATGCGCAAGCTCGATATTCACCATCGGGCTGCCCTGGTTGCATACGCTGTCCAGCATGGCTTAGTTCCAGCCTCTTCCATACCCTAAAACGTCCTTTCGATTAATCGCGCTTAACCACAGCACCCGTATTTTTACCCTATCGAAATTCGCCCTTTTCGCGTCTCTATTGTAGGGGACGAAACTTATGATTCGAAGGTCGATTTTGTTGCTGTGGACGTTGTCACTGCCTCTTTTGTCAGTCGCGGCTGAGCAGGATAAACAACATCACGATGCCTTTGTGCCGGGGGACAACAGTGAAGCCCGCCTCGTGCGCGAGGTCCGCCATGAACTCGTGATGCTTCCGTATTACGGCATTTTCGATGATCTGGCGTTTCGAGTCGACGGGAGCACGGTGACGCTGATGGGATCTGTGGTCAGACCGACTCTGAAGTCAGATGCCGAAAACGTTGTCAAGCGCATTGAGGGTGTAGGCCAGGTCGTCAACCAGATCAAAGTGCTTCCGCTCTCGCCGATGGACGATCAGATCCGCATGGCAATGTACCGCACCATTTATGGCGATCCGCAGTTAGGAACACGGTATGGCTATCGCGCCTTGCCTTCCATTCACATCATTGTCGATAATGGCCATGTCACGTTGGAAGGAGTGGTTGCCAACCAGTTCGACAAGAATCTGATTAATGTACGGGCAAATACCGTGCCCAATGTTTTCTCGGTCACAAATAATTTGATCGTCGAACAGCCGCAATCGAAGTAGCTGATCTCGCCCTGAACCTGATACGCTTGCGGTGGAGAGACGCATTTCAGATTCATGGCGAAATTCTTGTTAGGTGTCATTGTCGGGGTAGTTGTGGCCGTACTCGGCCTTGTGATTATCGGCTTTGCGGTAGGGAAACTATTCAGTAGTAAACAGCCGGTGATTTCCCCGAATTCGGTCTTAATTCTTTCGCTGGCAGGCGAAATTCCTGAAAGTGCGCCGGTTGATTTTACCTTTGCGCTAGGGCAAGCGGGAGCCACCCCCACAGTGCGGGACGTCTGGACTTCACTTCGCAGCGCCGCAACGGATAACAAGATTAAGGCAGTTCTCCTACAGCCTAGGAATTTGTCTGTGGGTTGGGGGAAACTACAGGAGCTGCGGCGCGAATTATTGAACTTTAAAAAATCCGGAAAGCCTGTTTATGCTCTATTGCAAGGCGCTGGTTCCCGCGAATACTACCTGAGTACAGTCGCTGATCGCATATTCCTGTCACCCGATGACCTTTTGGATGTAAAGGGCTTTCGGGTGGAGGAGATGTACTTCAAAAACACCCTTGATAAGCTGGGCGTCGGTGTTCAGGTCGACCATGTAGGACGCTACAAAGATGCCGGTGATATTTTCAGCCGCACAGGCATGACGCCTGAAACACGCGAAGTTCTTAACCAA
>JAFAZU010000531.1 GCA_019239585.1 Acidobacteriaceae bacterium | reverse complement strand
TTTGATGAAGAAACGGTTTTAGCTGCTTTGGAGAGTCTGCGCGCGAAGCGCATGGCGTTTGTGATTACCGGCAGCCGGGTGACAAAGTACAGTCAACGGATTTCGGAGACGCTCAACTTAGGAAGGCGTGAATTAGCGGTGCTGTGCGTACTTTTGCTGCGTGAGCCACAAACCGTAGCTGAGATCAAGGACCGCAGTGAACGCTTATTTTCGTTTACAGATTCATCAGAGGTGGAGCGGGTTCTTGAAAAACTGGGAGACTGGCCGAACGCGGGCGCGCTAGTGACCAAGCTCCCGCGACAGCCCGGCCAAAAGGAAGGTCGTTATGCACACTTGCTCTCAGGCGAGCCCGTGATAGAAGCCGCGCGGGAGACCAGCACGCCAGCGCAGCCATCAAGAATTTCACAACTCGAAGAAGAAGTGCAACAGCTACGAACTGAACTATATGAACTGAAACGGCGTTTTGATGAGCTGGAATCTCAGTTGCGTTAGGTAGCCCCTGCTGCACCGGAGATCAAACTGTACAGCAGAATCAAAAGAACAATCGACGTAATCAGGACATAAGTCCGGTCACGCTCTAGAGAGAGTCCGATCAGTGAAACGATTACTCGAACAATGGGCGTTGCTATCAGACAAAGAACGCCTAACTGAATGATGGATCGTCCTTGTAAGCTCCAAACGCCACGGAGAATGTTGACGATATAGTGGCCCGCATACGCTTGTGCTTTGAACACGTGATAATTGGCGGGTTCGCGGCCATGCCGCACCAAAAAGTAAATGCCGCCCAACAGCACAATGAGACCGGAAATAACCACTCCGGTCCGCAGCACAATACTGACGGTTTTTTCAATACTCTGATCTGTGACGCGCATGTGAGTGCTTAATGGTGCCCTCGGATGCCTTCAAACATCATCTGAAATCCGATAATGGCCACCACAACGGCGAATATTCGGCGCAGTACCGTGACCGGCAGGCGAGGAAGGAAGCGCGCCCCCACCGTGGAACCGCACAGCACGCCAAGCATAACGGGCATCACAATCGCGGGATTAACGTAACCGCGACTGAGATACACGCTGGCGCTGGCGGCAGCGGTTACGCCGATCATGAAGTTGCTGGTAGCAGTAGAAACTTTGAAGGGCAGTTGCATGGCTTGGTCCATGGCAATCACTTTAAGGGAGCCGGAACCAATCCCAAGCAGGCCGGAAAGCGTGCCCGCGCCAAACATTAACCCGAAGCCCGTTTTGATGCGGTGCGCAGAATAGTGCTCACTTTTTCCTTCGGCGTAATAATCTCCATTCAACTTCAGGCGCTCCGCCGCTGGATCTGGCGGCAAAGCAGGTTTATTGCCCTTATGTTCGTGAACGCTTTGCCAAGCGGCCTGGAGCAAAACGATGCCGAAAATAATGCTGAGCGCGCCCGTCGGAACGTGCGCCCCAAGATAAGCACCGAACAAAGCGCCCAAGGTTGTAGCAATTTCAAGAAACATGCCGATTCGGATGTTTGAGAAGCCATCACGAACATAAGCTGCTGCCGCGCCAGAGGAGGTAGCTATGACAGAGATCAAACTTGCTCCTATCGCGTAACGCAGGTCGACCCGGAGAAAGAGGGTCAAAACAGGAGTGACAATCACGCCGCCGCCAAGACCTGTGAGAGAGCCGACAAAACCGGCCAGCACCGAAGCAATCAGCACCACTCCTGTAAACTCGATGGTATTCATTCCGTAGAATTAACCTTCTGTTGTGATAAAGACAAAGTATCCATGCTTTCTTCCCTTTCTCATTTCAAGAGCTTAGCTTTACTCCTTTTAGCAATGTCGCCGATGACTCTGGCGCAGCAGCAACAGCAGCAGGCAATCCACTCGCCAGAGGTCGGGAGTGACGGGCGTGTCACGTTTCGGCTTCACGCTCCTAACGCACAAAAGGTGGAGGTCCACTTAGAAGGTACCAAGCAGGCTTTGGACCTAGTAAAGAGTGAGGGAGCAGTTTGGAGCGTCACCACGCAATCGCTCCCGCCTGATTATTACGGCTACTCATTTACCGTAGATGGCATACGCCAGCTTGATCCGTCCAATTCGTCCATTATTCCGAACCTTTTAAACCCGAGCAGCTCTTTGCATGTTCCGGGCGCGACGCCAATGCCTTGGGAACCTACCGACATTCCACATGGCACGGTACATCATCACTTTTACAAGTCAAGTATCGTGGGCGACCACCGGGATTTTTATGTATACACGCCGCCCGGTTATGACCCTAACGCCAGCACTTTATATCCGGTGCTTTATCTTTGTCACGGCTTCAGTGACGATGCGAGCGGATGGACAGCCGTAGGCAAGGCCAACTATATCCTGGATACACTCATTGCACAAAGCAAAGCGAAACCGATGGTTATCGTAATGGCACTCGGCTACGGCGCGCCCGAGATCCTGCAGACCGGTACGGGCGGGTTTCGGAGTCCCGCGTTGCGGCAACGAAATGTCGATAATTTTCGGAATGCCTTGATTGACGAAGTGATGCCCCGCGTGGAGCGGATGTACAAGGTTTCTGCAAACCGGGAATCGCGCGCCATTGCGGGACTCTCGATGGGCGGCGCGGAATCCCTGTTAACTGGATTAAACCGGTTGGACCTGTTCTCTTACGTTGGTTCGTTTAGCGCAGGAGGGCTGGGAAATGATCTACCTGCCGCTTTCCCTCAGATCAGCGCGGCGGCTAATTCACAACTGCACCTGCTTTGGATTGCTTGCGGGACAGAGGATTCGCTCATCACGAGCAATCGTCAGACTGTAGCGTATTTGAAGGGTAAAGGGATCCAATTGACACAGATTGAAACACCAGGCATGCACACATGGATGGTGTGGCGGCGCAATCTGATTGACTTCGCGCCGCTTCTCTTTCGAAATAGCTCTCCGGCCCCCACCTCAGTTCCTTAGCTTCCAAAAGAACGGGCCAAGTAGTTTGAAGCTACTTGGCCCTATTTCCCGGAACAGTGGACAATGCCGAGAAGCTATGCGCTTAGAAGCCGCCCGGTTGTTTGGGAGTTGCAGAAGTGGTGGAGTTTGGCCCTGACGATTGACTCGAGCCTGCTACAACGCCCTGGTTAATCAAAACAGTAACTTCCACTCTGCGGTTGAGCTTGCGACCTTGGCTGGTACTGTTATCAGCAGCTTCGTGGGAAGTTCCCATTCCAGTGGGGGTGAGAATGCGATGAATCGGAATATTGCCTTGCTGCTCCAGATAGCGGACAACAGCATTAGCGCGCGATTCGCTCAAAGTTTGGTTCAGCGCGGCCTTTCCAGTCTTATCAGCAAAACCCGCCACTTCAACGATATAGCCCTTTTCATTCTGAGTCTGCTGAATGACTGTATCAAGTTTTTGTTTTTCACTCGGAGCAAGAACCGCGCTGTTCAGCTTGAAATAGACCGTCTCCTTATACTTCTGCTGATACTGATCAAGATTAGAGACGCGCTGGTTCACATCACTGACGCCTTGGTTCGCCTGATCAGCCGTGACCTTTACCTGTCCTACCTGCTGCTGGGTCTGCTTTTCCTGAGTTTCTAATTGCCCCTGACGGTTTTCCATCTGACCGGCACGGTTTTCCAGTTGACCGGCCCGGCCCTCTAACTGACCGGCCCGGCCTTCCAAACCACCTGTGCGAGCTTCAAGCGGAGAGACGCGTGTGTCGATCTGACGAGACGCTTTCATCGAGTTGGGGTCGAAAGTAACGCGGTCAGCAACCAGTTCGCCTTTCTCGTTTCCCTTTCCTTGCGCCTCGACGCGCAGGCCGGAAACAAGCGAATCCGCGTTCATGGCACTTTTCCGACTAAAAAGACCGTGCTTCAGCTGAATTCTGGTATTGTTCGTAAGGTCGATAGTGCCGACCGAATCGTCGTCGTCGCGCAGTTTGATTGTTTGACCGTCGCGCGAGATAATCACGCCCTGAACCTTTGCCTGTTCTCCCGCTGTAAAGGTTCGAGTGTTTGGTTCCACCCTGCCGAAAGCAGGTATTACCGGCAGCACTGCTACTGCTGTCAGTCCAAGCAAAACTTTACTAAATTTTTGTAATGAAAGTTTTTTCATGGGAGCTTTCGCTGCACCTCCTCAAACATTTCCGCATTTCCAGACAGTTTAATCAACATTGCTTTGTACAAGGGCTGCCTGTAGTCTTGCGGTTACATCTGATTAGACGCTTCAAGCAGGAGGTTGTAACCCAATTTTCAATCCTGCAAGTAGGGGATAGCGTGAGTGATATAACGAATTCGATGCCTACCCCCACGAAATCCGCCGCTGGTACAAAGAGTTTGTTCTATGGCTGGTTGATTGTCGCGACGGCAGTTGTGACCTTCGGCATCTCCGTCGGGATTCCGTACTATAACTTACCGTTTTTCTATGACTACTTTCAAAAAGCCTATGGCTGGGAGCTGAAGCAGATTACCCTTGGGTTTCCAGTAGCAGCGTTGCTGACTTTATGGGTAGGGCCACTGTTGATCCCACGGATCAGCCCGCGTAAGTTGATTGTTGCAGGCACGGGCTTGACGGCTCTCGCCTTCTTTGGCTTCAGTGCCATGACAGGATCGCTTCCCCTCTATTTCGCTCTTTATTTCTTGTACACGGTTGGATATATTTTTTCGGGGCCGATACCGCACCAAATTCTCGTCTCGCACTGGTTTCAAAAAAAACGCGGCAGGGCGATGGGCATTGTGTATGTCGGAGTGGGGTTATTTGGAGCGCTTGGATCTTATTTTGTAAAGATCATGACAGATCGGTACGGATTCCAGACCGCCCTGATGGCAGTGGGAGGTTTGATGTTTATTACCTGGCCTTTGGCGCTCTTTCTGCTGAAGGATAAGCCGGGGGAAATTGGCCAATATCCGGACGGCCTCTCGTTTGCACCTGCCGATGTCAAACTGCCGCCGCAAAGCTTTGTTCGGCTGCTCCGTAGTAAGACTTTCTGGCTGTTGCTGCTGGGCAGTATTTGCTCGATTGGCTCTATCGGGTCCATTAACATGCACATGAAGTTCGTATTCCGTGACGCAGGATTCTCTGATCAAAAGGTGCTGAATGCGACTTGGGCCACTGCTTCCGCTTTGATTCTGTTTTCCAGCATTGCAGGGCGTTTAAGTATTGGCTACTTTGCAGATGTATTTTCTAAGAAGCGCGTTATGACAGCAACTTACTTCATTGTGGCTGCCACAATTCCTTTGTTGCTGGCCGTATCGCCTGCACGACCCTCCATGGTTTACGTGTTTGCTGTTATTTTTGGCTTCTCGATGGGGGCGGATTACATGCTGATTCCGCTCATGGCGGCTGAGCAATTCGGCGTGAATACGTTGGCCCGCGCCATGGCAGTTATTCTGCCGATCAACACCATTGGCCAAACGTGGTGCCCTTACTTCGTTTCGGCTATTCGGGAGCAGCGGCAGAACTATGTAGCGCCCATGATGGTTGTGTTTGGCATTGCCATGCTTGGGGCATTAGCGATCACTATGATGCCGCGCCAGTCTCCCCTTTTAGAACGGGAAGAAGAACCAAGTACGGCGCAAGCGCCGGGCGACTAGCGGGACGATTATCAGCAATACCTTGCCAAACGCGAGCTGCGGCACTGCCACGTTTAGTCTTTAGCTGGCGGAAGGCACTTCGACCGGCTCCAGCGCTGTACGATTTTCGGCCATGGCTGAGTGAGGCGCAGCGCCATTTTGGGTTGTCACCTTTTGAAAGTACTCAATGGTAATCTTGAGGCCTTCATCCAGCGGGACGCGGGGCTCCCAGTTGAGAATGCGCTTAGCCTTTCCGATATCCGGACGGCGAACTTTGGGATCGTCTGATGGAAGTGGCTTGTGTTCGATTTCCAGGTGATCGCCAAAGTAAGCCCGGATGGTATTGGCAAACTGCATAATGGTCATCTCGACCGGATTGCCGAGGTTCACGGGATAGGCTTCGTCGGATTCACTCAAACGCAGAAGGCCCTCGACCAGATCGGATACATAACAGAAACTGCGGGTTTGAGAGCCGTCGCCAAAGACCGTCAGTTTTGCGCCGCGCAGGGCCTGGTCCACGAAGGCGGGCACGACACGTCCGTCATTCAGGGCCATGCGCGGTCCATACGTATTGAAGATGCGGGCAATATTCGTGTTCGTGCCGTAAGTGCGATGGTAGGCCATGGTGAGAGCTTCTGCATACCGCTTGCTTTCGTCATAGCAGGAGCGGAGTCCAACCGGGTTCACATTGCCCCAGTATGTCTCCGATTGCGGATGTTGCAGCGGATCGCCATAGCATTCGGAGGTCGACGTCAAAAGGAAGCGAGCGTCGTGCTTGCGGGCGAGTTCCAGCATGTTGCGCGTTCCCGTCGAGCCGGACTCCAGCGTTTCGATGGGATGGCTTAGATAATCCACCGGACTGGCCAGCGAAGCCAGATGAAAGACGCGATGGACCGGAAATTTGTCGATTGAAGGAATCTTCAGCGGCTGGCAGACGTCAAACTTGATGTACTCGAAATTTGGGTTTCCGAGCAAATGCTGAATGTTTCCCTGGTGGCCGGTGATGAGATTGTCTAGCGCAAGGACCTGATGCCCCTCTTTGATAAGACGATCACACAAGTGTGATCCAATGAAACCTGCGGCTCCTGAAATTACGTATCTCACGAAGTTTTATGCTACTAAAAACGAAGGGGAAATCCTAGCGGAACGCGGCTCAATGCCCGGAATTTTGCCCACAGTTTAATCTGAAGTGTTCACTATGCAGCCGTACGGCACTATTGCTGTCAGAGTATTGCTTCTTGCTCTGATTATAATTTCTGGCTACTTGTTTTGGCTCCGATTCGGGGTAGTTGTCGAACGAATCCGAAGGGGAAAGCGCGATGAGGACTATAAGTTAGGATCTATCGGGAAGCGCATCGGGCCTTTCGTTTGGGAAGTGCTTTGTCAAGGTAAGGTCATTAAGGAGCGTCCCTTGCCGGGGTTGGCGCACGCCTTTGTGTTTTGGGGCTTTTGCGCTTTTGCCCTGGT
Source organism: Acidobacteriaceae bacterium (assembly GCA_019239585.1). Classification (GTDB taxonomy): domain Bacteria; phylum Acidobacteriota; class Terriglobia; order Bryobacterales; family Bryobacteraceae; genus Bog-105. Next base: position 2,713 of record JAFAZU010000531.1, on the reverse strand, counting down.
CACGCTGAACCATATTGCAAGCGGGTTCGGCATTCCCTTTCTCCATCGCGAGCATTTCTTTGGCGCTTTTTATTTCTGGTTTGCGTTTGCCTTTGCCATAACGTGCGCCGTATCGATTGCGGGACTTGCATTCCGCCGGTTTGTGATTCGTCCGAAGTGGCTGGGGCCAGTGTCTTATGAGTCAGGCATTATTGCGGCGCTGATCTTCATTCTGATGGTGACATATATCCCAACCTGGTGGTTGCCGGAACATTCGGTTGGCGGGCAGGTTCTTTGGTGGGCCCATACCTTGACGCTGTTGGCGTTTCTGCCCCTGATTCCGCACACGAAGCACCTTCATCTGGTGCTCAGCCCAGTGACGATCTTTCTACAACGGAGCGGGTTCAGTCACATTCCGCCGCTGGCCGGGGATGAAGACTTTGGACTGGTAGCAGGTAAAGATATCTCGCAGATTACGGCGCTGCAGGCTTACTCGTGCGTAGAGTGTGGGCGCTGTACGGAGCATTGTCCGGCCAACAACACGGGCAAGGAGCTGAATCCGAAGCTGATTATTTTAGGCATGCGGTCCTACCTCAATGAGTACGGCAATGAGAACGAGACGCCGATTCTCAGCGCAACCGTATCACAGAAGGCGATCTTTCAATGCACGACCTGCGGCGCATGCGAGTATCAATGCCCGGTCGGTATCCAGCACTTGCCGACGATTATCGGATTGCGGCGCGGCGCTGTGAACACCGGAACCTGGGAAGACGAGTATGGCACCAAGCTCTTTCTGAACCTGGAGAAGAACGGAAACGCGATGGGATTCTCACAATCGGAGCGGGATAAGTTCATTGCAAAGCAGGAATTTCCGATCTATGACGGAACCCAGGAGTATTGCTTGTGGCTGGGGTGCATGGGCGCTTATGATCCGCGAGGACGGGAGATTATCGCGGCGTTCGCGGCGGTGATGAAGCACCTGGGAACATCGTTTGGCGTTTTGAAAAAAGAGCGGTGTACGGGCGATCCCGTGCGGCGTTTGGGCAATGATCTGGTATTCGGGCAACTGGCGGAAACCAACATTGGAGCCTTGCAGGGAGCGAAGGTCAAAAAAATTGTGTCGATCTGCCCGCACTGTGTTCGCACCATGGCGGAAGACTGGCGCGAGTTTGGTGCGGAGTTGGAGGTAGAACACCATAGTGAATTTCTAGCGCGGCATACCGACAAGCTGCCGGCGAATCGCGACGGGCAACGGGTTGTTTTTCATGATCCGTGTTATCTGGGACGCTATCGCGGAGTGTACGACCAACCGCGACAGGTCATCGCACGGTCCGCAACGGTTGTTGATCCGCCCAGAGCGCGGGAACGCGGTTTCTGCTGCGGAGCAGGCGGCGGATTAGTATTTCTGGGCGAAGAGACCGGTGACCGGGTGAACTATGCGAGGGCAAAAGAATTAGCGGCTACAGGCGCCGATACCGTAGGAGCGGCTTGCCCGTTTTGCAACAGCATGTTGCGTGATTCTCTCAGCGGATTACCGGGAAACACGCCGCAATTGCTGGACATCGCCCAGATTGCTGCCGCGCAGTTAAAACAAGATCAGTCTTAAAGAATCTAAGCAGCATGGCATCAGGAATGAGCACCTCGAAAGGGATTGCGAACCTCTACTCCGTCGTAATTCTGCCCATCCTGTAGATCCTCTGTATAGAGGACGTGCGCTCCGGCCGCTTCCGCCGTTGCCAAGATGAGCGCATCCCAAAACGAGATGCCAAATCGGCTTTGCAATTCGGTTGCCCGCACAATATAGGAACACTGAACACTGATGACTCGCAGTCCGCACAGATCTGCGACGAGGTTGCGAGCTTTGGAAAGTTCAAGATTCAGCTTTCGAGTAGCCGCCGCATAGAACTCCTGAATAACCTGTGTGCTGATGATCAAGGTCTCAGCGTGTAAGCATTGACGGAAAGTCTCGACGGCCCGCATGCGTTTGGCTGCATCTCGCCGGTCGTACATGTAAAGAAGAATGTTGGTGTCAAAGAAGCGGAGCTCAGTCATAAAGCTCCTCACGTGCCCAACGCTCAGCGGGCATATCGAACAACCCGGAGGCAGATTGGGCCAGTAGACGTTCGCCTGCTTTGTAGTATTCGTCCGAGCGGTTAAGCGCCTGATAAAGAATGTCCCGTACGAAGGCGTTAAAGGACGTATCGCGTTCCGCAGCTACAATTTTGACGCGCCGAATTAAGTCAACGGGAAGGCTGAGGGTGATATTACGCGCTGTTTTCACGAAAATAGTGTATCACGTATTTGTGTGATACACGTGCAATACAATGCACTGGACGGGAAGAGTGTGTACTGATGGATGATCTTACATAAGTACCTTTTAATGGTCAGCACACGCCAGGCAATCAGCAAGAGCGATCTGCGCCATGTGGGGACGCTCTGAGAAAACTTCGCGAACACATTCCTGTGGTATTACCACATACTCTATGAGATACTTATGTGGTGCTCACACAGGAGGAGACCGATGAGCGAAACCAAACTCGACCTTTTGCAAGGAACGTTGGACCTGATGGTCCTGCAAACGCTGGAGGCCATGGGACCGCTGCATGGATACGGCATCGCGCGGCGGATTGAGCAGGTAAGCGGAAATGAAATCCTGCTGAACCAGGGGACCATTTACGCGTCGCTGGTGCGAGTGCAGCAGCGCGGATGGATCGCTGCCAAGTGGGGCACGTCG
>JAFAZU010000402.1 GCA_019239585.1 Acidobacteriaceae bacterium | reverse complement strand
GCGAACCGAAGATTTACATGGGCAAGATTGACGTCGAAGATCTCATAGTCGGCGAACATCTGGTGCGGTATAAGATGCGGGCTGCGGGTGAGCATAAACTAGGCATGCGTGCTGTCGCCGTTACGGGACGCGTCGGCTACATATACTTCCACAGCGGAGAAGCATCTCTGGTCGTCCGAAACTTCAACATTAATCCCTCAGGAGAATACGTGGATGTGCCCTGGCTGGAGCCGGACAATTTCGGCTTTGCGTTTCAAGCGTGCAACGTGAACAGTCATCTAGGAGCGTTCAGCGAACTTGAATATCACGTTCCCGCAATCGGCGCGAATACGGGCAAGTTTGTTTCGGAGGATCAATCGCAGCTTTGGGCGTTTCGCGGGCCGGAGCCGGCAGTGAAGTCGGTGGCGCAGCACCTGCTTTCGGCAGAGGCCTGAATCGGTCATCTGGACGAAGCAGCCGAGCACTTCAACCGCTTCAACTGATCAGAGGCAAGCTGGCGGACGGAATCGGGTCCAAGTTGCTTATGGGAGATGTGAATGGTATCGAGTCTCGCGAGCACCCGATCGGCATAGCTCTTGGCTTCGGAAAGCAGCCGGTTGCGGTCGGGACGGTTGCCGGCGCGCTTGGCAATGGCGGACGACAGACTCGATAATGTATTAGGACAAGATTCTCTTGACGGAATTTTTAGCTTATGATAAGCTCACTCTGCCTTTTGGAGACATGCGGGATGATTATTGACCAAGCTCTTTGCCCCAAACGCTCGCTTGCTTCTCAGGAGCCGTGTTTGCCCTCTGTCGATCGGGCCATTGACGTTTTGGAACTCCTCGCCACCTGCCGCACTGGGCTAACGCTTTCTGATTTGAGCCGGAGATTGAAGATTCCGAAGAGCACGGCGCACTATCTCATTCGAACCTTGATGGTGCGCGGCTACATTCAGCGGGAAACCGGTGGTCGGCACTATTTCATTGGCCTACGTGTTTCTAATCTCGCTACCGCTACCACGCCCGAGCTTCAATTACGTAATCTTACGCTGCCCTATTTGCGTCAACTGACCTCGACATTCGACCTTACGGCCACAGCCTCTGTGCTCTGTGGAGCCGAAGCAGTAATCATTGCAGCCGCACCTTCATTTAGGGATGTCGGGGGCGGAGCATGGATCGGACGCCACATGGACGTGCATTGTACTGCGCAGGGCAAGGCTCTGATCGCGTTCTTGTCTGAGACTGATCTGCAAAAGCTACTCGGCAATCGCGAACTGGCGCGGTTTACGCGGAACACAATCGCGTCTATGCCGCTTTTGAAAAGCCATCTCTCAAAGATTAGAAAAGACGGATTCGCGGTGAACGATCAAGAGCACGTGATCGGCTTGCGCGCTGTGGCCGCTCCGATATTCGACCATTTAGGATCTGTAGTAGCGGCGATTTCCGTTCGCGGCCTGCTTTCCGAGTTTCAAGAGTGGCGGTTTGGGCAGCTCGGACCAAAACTGGCACTCGTCGCACATGAAATCTCAAGAGAGTTGGGCAATTCGAGCGATAGTTTCCATTAATTGGATAGCTCCGCTTACATTTAGCTCAGAAGATTGTTGGCTTTCCGTATGTCCCATCCATCCAGGCGTGAACTATTGGCGGCTATTCCCCTCTCTCTGGGCGCAGCCGAGTGGGGCCAATTGGCGCCGCCTGTGTCCAGCGGCGCAGATCCTGGCGAATGGTCGCTCTGGTACCGCCAGCCTGCGAGTGTTTGGACCGAGGCGCTTCCGGTTGGGAATGGAAGATTGGGCGCGATGGTGTTTGGCGGCATGGAGACGGAGCGTCTTCAACTGAATGAAGACACGCTCTGGTCCGGCGCGCCGGGGGATTGGAATAACCCGCACGCGAGCGAATACCTGCCGGAAGCGCGACGTCTCGTTGCCGAAGGAAAATACCGTGAGGCTGACCAGGTCTGCAAGAAGATGCAAGGGACCTATAACCAGTCGTATCAGCCGTTAGGCAACCTGTATCTCAAGTTTTCTCCCATGAGCGGGGTGACGAATTATCGACGGGAGCTCGATCTCGATTCCGCGCTTGCACGCGTCCTGTACACGTCCGGCGGTGTCGCGTATACGCGGGAAGTATTTTCCTCGGCGGTGGACCAGGTGATTGTTGTTCGCATCTTTGCTGATAAGCCGGGTCAGATTAGCTTCAGCGCTTCTCTCGATAGCCCGGTCCGAAGCTCCAGCACGGTAGAAGGCAAGAGTTTGCTTCGACTCTTCGGCAAGGCGCCGTCCCATGTAGACCCCAACTACGTGAAGTCGAGTAACCCCGTGATTTACGACGACGCGGATGGTAAGGGTATGCGTTTTGAATGCTCCCTTCGGGTGATACCCGAAGGAGGGAGTCTGGAGCCCGACGGCAACACCATTCACGTACGCGGGGCAGATGCCGTGACGATTCTGGCTGCCGCAGGTACGGGCTACCGGGATTTCCAGGTAGTGCCGGACATACCCGCCGAGGCGATCACCGCCCAGTGCCGCCAGCGTCTCGATGCCGCTGCGCAACGCCCTTACGCGATTCTACGTTCCCACCACATCCGCGATCACCAGAAACTGTTTCGACGGGTTTCACTCGATGTGGGCCGGAGCGCCGCCGCTTCATTGCCTACTGACGAGCGGCTCACCGCTTTCAAACGCAGCCCGGACGATCAACAATTGATAGCGCTCTACTTCCAATATGGCCGTTATCTGCTGTTGAGCAGTTCCCGTCCCGGAACGCAACCAGCGAATCTGCAAGGGATCTGGAACGATCTGATCCGGCCACCCTGGAGCAGTAACTGGACAGCCAACATTAACGTTCAGATGAATTACTGGCCGGTGGAAACCTGCAACTTAAGCGAATGTCATCAGCCGTTATTTGATTTGGTGACGGGTTTGGCAAAAACCGGAAGAAGAACGGCAGAAGTGAACTACCATGCGCAGGGCTGGGTGTCTCACCATAACGTTGATCTTTGGCGACAGTCGGCGCCCGTGGGCGATTTCGGAAAGGGCGATCCGACGTGGGCGAACTGGCAGATGAGCGGTCCCTGGCTCTGCGCGCATTTGTGGGATCATTACCTATTCACAGAAGATACAGCCTTTCTCCGCGACTGTGCCTATCCGCTGATGAAGAGTTCGGCGCAATTTTACTTTGACTGGCTCATCGAGGATAAAGGCGGCAAACTCACGACGTGCCCGTCTTTCTCCACGGAAAACCATTTTGCGGCTCCCGGCGGGGGATCGGCTTCCACCAGTGCCGGTTGCACGATGGATATCGCGCTGTTGCGGGAGCTCTTCGCAAATTGCAGCAACGCTTCAAAGATTTTGGGCGTTGATGCGGATTTCCGGGCCGAAGCGGAAAAGAAACGGTCCCTTCTTCCAAATTATCAAATCGGCAAGCATGGCCAGTTGCAGGAATGGTCACAGGATTTTGAGGAGCCGGAACCAGGTCAGCGGCACATGTCGCACCTATACCCGCTCTATCCAGGCAGCGAGTTTACGCCGCAACACATGGCTGAGTTTTGGAAAGCCTCGCAGGTATCTTTAGAGCGCCGTTTGGCAGCGGGGGGCGGTTATACCGGATGGAGCCGGGCCTGGGTGATCTGCTTGTGGGCGCGCCTGATGAATGGGGATCGGGCGTATGAGTCGGTCAGCGCCTTACTCCAGCACAGTACCGGTCCTAACCTCTGGAACACGCATCCGGCCGGGAAAGGCTGGATCTTTCAAATTGACGGAAGTTTTGGGGGAACCGCCGGTATGGCAGAAATGCTCCTGCAAAGCCACAGTGGCGAGATTGTTTTTCTTCCGGCGCTTCCGAAAGCATGGCCGCGCGGCAGCGTCAAAGGCTTGCGCGCGCGGGGCGGTGTAGAGGTCGACATCGCCTGGTCGGATGGGCGCGTGACGCAAGTCGATTTGCGGCCCGCCACCAACGGGGAGCGCCGCTTCCGTTTGCACGGTGAGCAAAGGACATGGAGCGTCATGAGGGACGGCGAGCGGGTCCCGGTCAAAACTGATGGCGGCGCGGCTCGTATCGCCCTGCAAGCTGGAAAGGCTTATCAGCTTCGCTTCACTTAATCAAAGGCGAATTAGAGACAGCCGCGGAGGATTGAACAAAACGAAATACCAGAAGACGTATATGGGTGTGTTGAGGATAGTAAAGGATTCCTGAAAGCGCTACCTTAGCCGTTCCCTTTAATCCACTTACGCATCCGGCTAGAGGGTGTGTAAGAAGCTGATTTTCGACTTTCTCCTTGCCCGCTGACCGAAATAAGAGCAAGCTGTTAGTAAGGAGGTCATCATGACTCCCGTCCGTCGCTGTTACGATACAGACCTCAGTGACGCCGAATGGGCTTTACTCGCTCCGCTGTTGCCCCCGGAGAAACCGGGCGGTCGTGATCGTGAAAACGATCTACGGGAAGTGATCAACGGCATTCGCTATCTCCTGCGCACGGGTGCCGCGTGGCGGCATGTGCCGCATGAGTTTCCGCATTGGAACTTGTGTTATCAGTGGTTCCGGCACTGGCGCCAAGACGGCTCTTGGCAGCACTGGCAAACGGTGCTGCGCGAGCACGTACGCCAGCAATTCGGACGCAACCAGACAACTAGTACTACAACGTTAAGTTTTTACGGGCTACGTGCTTCCGCTCCGCAGTAGAGACCGTGGCCCGTCCAGGTGGCCAGCAATCGCTGGATTTCACGCCGGGTTTGCGGCAGCGTCCAGGGTGCTTTTGCGCGCCCTCCGCTTCTGCT
>JAFAZU010000390.1 GCA_019239585.1 Acidobacteriaceae bacterium | reverse complement strand
GACTATGACAACGACGGTTTTGAGGACCTGCTCGTCACAAGCTATGGAGGAAACGTCCTGTACCACAACAATGGCGATGGAACGTTTAGCGATGTAACAGCCAAAGCCGGGGTACATGGCAGCGGCTGGTCAGTGAGCGCAGGCTTCTTCGACTACAACAAGGATGGGCGCTTGGATATTTTTGTTACTCGCTATCTGGATTGGACGTTTGCCAAGAATATCTATTGCGGCGATCGAGTGCCGGGTTATCGTGCATATTGCCATCCGAAGAATTTCCCGGCAGTATCGAGTATGCTGTTCAGGAACAATGGCGATGGCACGTTTACTGACGTCTCGATTCCGTCGGGCATCGCCGCTGAGAAGGGGAAAGCGCTAGGCGTCGCGTTTGCCGATTACGATGACGACGGATGGATAGATGTTTATGTTGCGAATGACTCCATGCAGTGCTTTCTGTTTCACAACAACCGAAACGGGACCTTCACTGAGTCCGGTTTAAATTCCGGCGCGGGCTTAAATCAGGACGGCAATACATTTGCGGGTATGGGCGTAGATTTCGCGGATTATGACAACGACGGAAGGCCCGATGTGGTGGTGAGCGATTTGTCGAATGAGCGATATGCGCTCTTTCACAACGAAGGCGGGGGTTTATTTAGCGATGAGTCGAATAGTTCCGGGCTGGCGCGGATTACCATGCTGTTTTCGGGCTGGGGGATCAAATTCTTTGACTTTGATAACGATGGATGGAAGGATATCTTTGTTGCGCAAGGCCACGTGCTTGACAATGTCGAAAAGACTTCCAGCGGCTTAAAGTACGAGCAAGCGCCGCTGTTGCTCCGCAATGTTCGAGGCAAGTTTCAAAACGTGGATGTTGGCAGCGCATTGAGCAGGCCGCGCGCGGGTCGGGGAGCGGCATTCGGGGATATCGATAACGACGGTGATGTTGATATCGTTGTCGCGAATGTGGGAGGTGGTTGTTCCCTTCTCAGAAATAACGGCGGCAACCGGTATCATTGGCTCGGCTTTCGGTTGACGGGAACGCGGTCGAATCGGGACGGCATCGGAGCTCGGTTGGAGATTACGTCCGCAAGCGATGGGAAACAGGTCTATATTGTGTCGACGGCAGGCAGCTATATTTCGGCGAGCGACCGGCGCGTAATTGCCGGTCTTGGCTCCGATACATTTGCGAAACGCATCATAATCAAGTGGCCCAGCGGCATCGTTCAAACTCTTTCTAACGTTAAGGCGGACCAAATGTTGGAAGTGAAGGAATCAGAGCGGTGACGAGGCGCGAATGGCTTGGATTGGTCACAGTCGCGGGAGCCTATGCGCAAGGCGTCGCCAGCGCCGATAAGAAGCCTACTCCGCGTTCTAAGCCGTCCGGACTTCCGTTTAATGCATGGTTCACGGACGTGGCGGCGCAGGCTGGTCTGCGCGCGCCGGTTGTCTATGGAAGGGCCGATCGCAAAGACTACATTATTGAGGTGGTTGGCTGCGGGGTGGCCTTCTTCGACTATGACAATGACGGTTGGTTGGACATTCTTTTGCTTTCCGGGTCGCAGCTTGAAGGCGCTCCGGCCGGCGCAACCAACCGGCTGTATAAGAATAAACGGGACGGCACCTTCATGGATGTGACGAAGCAAGCCGGGCTTGAGCGCACGGGCTGGGCTAGTTCCGTCACGATCGGAGATTACGATAACGACGGTTTTGAAGATGTCTTCATTACTTATTGGGGCAGCAACGTGCTGTATCACAACAATGGCGACGGCACTTTCACTGATGTGACGGAAAGAGCCGGACTGTTACAGCAAGGTCCGTCTTTGTGGAATTCGGGGGCGACTTGGATCGACTATGACCGTGACGGGCGCCTGGATTTGTTTATCGCCACGTATCTTGATTTCGATCCAGCCAAAATTCCAAGACCGGGCTCCACATCCAATTGCCGTTATATGGATGTGCCGGTCAACTGTGGACCTCGGGGGCTGAGGCCGACATCGCATAAATTTTATCGCAACAACGGCGATGGGACATTCTCCGACGTCAGTCAAGCGTCCGGCATCGCAAAATTGGGCGGCAGCTTCGCGATGACGGCGGTCGCCGGAGATTACGACGAGGATGGCTGGCCTGATATTTTTGTTGCCTGCGACTCGACGCCTAGCTTTCTGTTAATGAATCAGCATGACGGGACTTTTCGTGAGGAAGCTTTAGAGCGCGGGGTTGCTTTGAGTCAGGATGGCCAGGAACAAGCCGGCATGGGCGTGGCTGTCGGCGATTTCAATTTGGATAGCCACAGCGATATCTTTGTCACTCATTTCATGAAAGACACGCCTGGCCTTTATGAGAATGATGGCAAAGGTGTTTTTAACGAAGTGTCGCTGCGCTCCGGCCTGGGTGTTGAGACTCGCTATGTCGGCTGGGGAGCGGCGGCGGAAGATTTCGATAACGATGGTTGGCCGGATTTCTTTTCTGTCACGGGGAGTATCTACCCGGAAGTGGAAGCGCGCTTTCCGGCATGGCCGTATCGCACGCCGCGGCTCATGTATCGCAATCTTCGGAACGGGAAATTTGAATTGATGGATGATGTGGGACCAGGAGTAGCAGCATTCCATTCCAGCCGTGGATCGGCGGTCGGAGATTTTGACAATGATGGGGATCTCGACATTCTGATCATGAATATGGGTGAACCGCCCAGCCTTTTGCGAAATGACTTAAAGCTCAATCAGAATTGGCTGAAAGTGAAGCTGGTTGGGACAAAAAGCAACCGGAGCGCCATTGGCAGTCGAGTGATTGTGGAGTATGGAAGCCGTAAGCAAACAAAGGAGGTCGCGGCCCAATCGAGCTTTTATTCGGTGAATGACCGGCGACTTCATTTTGGGCTGGGAGCAAGCGGCAGCGCGACGGTTACCGTGTTCTGGACCAATGGAGGGGTGGAAGTCATGGAGGACGTCACCTCCAATCAATTGATTGAAGTGAAAGAAGGGGCGGGAATTGTGAGGCGTGAGCGATGGAAAACTGCGGAGCGTGTCAGTTAAAAGGACCTGATCATCTCAAGAAATCTCATCTCGCACAGGAATCAGCTACTTAACTCAAGCTGAGTAACATGTTACGCCCCCGTATGGACCGGAAATTCGATCTATTAGGAAAACCGTGTGTTCCCTTCCTTCCTTCCTTTACTTTGCGGATTCCGCCGGTATTTTAGTCGCCTGCCGGGAAACCATCTTCCAGCTACCGTTCTGCCGGGACCACACATGTGTGAGATACAGGTGAGCCACGCCAGTCTGGACGGTGGTGATCATTGCATCGTGGATCACGATGACCGTGTCGCCGTACTGCCGCATTTGGGTGGTTTTAAAATCGATGCCCTGGTATTTGGTCGAGCCGGACACGACGGACTCAATAAATTGGTCTTTGGTCTGCGTCAACGAACTGGAGTGCGTATAGGTGATGTCATCGGCCATCAAGTTCGCCAGGACGCTTCGATTCCCCTTTAGGACCGCCTGCCGCCACTGCGTCTCAGCAGCGGAGACGGCCTTCTCCATGTTCGGCAAAGGCTTTTCTGCCCAAAGGCAGGAGCTCCATAGGAGAAGGACAGGAACCGTTTTTCCAAGATGGATCACGTGACGATTCATATTAGTTGTAGCAGGAATACATCGTATCAAGCTCTCACTCGCGTGCGGAAGCGCCGGGCGGAAAGGATCAGCAGGTAGTAAGTACCAAATAGAGAGCGTCCGTTCCCTGCCATTGCCTTTTATTTTATGTGGAATGGAAATGCAAGTGATTTTCAACCAAATTAGAGTGGCGAAGCGTAGCTGGAGTGTGGCTTTTCTAACGTTGAGTTGAGAGTGCATTCAATACTGTTTATCTCGTAAATTTCATCTCCGAATGAACCAAGGAT
>JAFAZU010000306.1 GCA_019239585.1 Acidobacteriaceae bacterium | reverse complement strand
GGCGTTCTGATGACCATCACCCGAAACGGGAAGGCCTCTACCCTGTCCATCGTCAATGCCGTCAAAGCAACCCTTCCCAGGATCCTTGCCAATGTTACGCCGGAACTGAAGGTGGTAGCGCTTGCGGACCAGTCCATCTTCGTGCGGGCTTCCATCCGGGGCGTGGTGCGGGAAGCGTTGATCGCCGCCGGGCTTACAGGCCTGATGATTCTGCTGTTTTTAGGAAGCTGGCGAAGCACCCTCATTGTTTGTATTTCCATTCCGCTCTCGATTCTCACCTCGCTATGCATTCTGAGCCTTTTGGGACAGACGATTAATGTGATGACGCTCGGTGGGCTGGCCTTGGCGGTGGGCATTCTGGTGGATGACGCCACGGTGGAAATCGAGAACACACATCGCAATCTGGCCATGCGCAAGCCGCTCGTTCGCGCTGTGCTCGACGGCGCGTCGCAAATTGCCGTTCCGACCTTTGTCGCCACAATTTCGATTTGCATTGTGTTCGTTCCGGTGTTGCTGTTGACCGGAACGGCGCGGTATCTGTTCACTCCGCTGGCGATGGCGGTCGTTTTCGCTCTGCTCGCTTCCTATCTGCTTTCCCGCACGCTGGTTCCAACCATGATGGCTTATCTGCTGGATTCCAAAGCTGAGCTGACAACGGACAGTAAAAGAGGGCTATGGCGCGTTCACCACTTATTTAACGTTCTGTTCGAGAAACTCCGGTTCCGCTACGTTGGCCTGCTCGATTGGTCGCTGCGCCGCCGGGGACGAGTGCTCACGGCCTTTATGGGCTTTTCCGTTGTGTCGTTAGGTCTGATCGGGCTGGTGGGCGAAGACTTCTTTCCCAATGTCGATTCCGGTCAGATGCGCCTGCATGCGCGCGCTCCGGCAGGCACACGTATTGAGGAAACGGAGATGCGGTTTGCCGCCCTGGAACGTGAAATCCGGGCCGTCATTCCCCCTCAGGAAATCGGTATGCTGATTGATAATATCGGGATTCCGAACAGTTGGCCGGCTATCGCCCAGGGAGACATTCCCACAATCTCCTCAGCCGATGGGGAGATTTTAATTTCACTCAACAAGGAGAAGCACGGCTCGACGGGAGATTACGAGGTGCTGCTTCGAAAGCGCCTCAGGGAGAAGTTCCCGGATATGGACTTTTTCTTTCAGCCTGCCAACATCACCAGCCAGATTGTTAACTTCGGCTTACCTGCGCCTATTGATCTACAGGTAGTCGGCCGGAATGCGGAAGCTAACTATCGGATCGCCCAGAAACTCGCTGGGAGAATTGCGCGCATTCCCGGAGCTGCGGACGTCCACGTTCACCAGGTAACCGCGCAACCGGAGATCCGCCTGAATGTTGACCGGATAAAGGCGTCGCAATTAGGTTTGACGCAGCGGGACGTAACCAGCAGCATGCTGATTTCCCTGAGCGGAAGCGGCACAGTGGCGCCCAACTATTGGTTGAACTGGGCCAATGGCGTCAATTACAACATTGGAGTGCAAACGCCTCAATACCGGATTGATTCTCTGGACGCCCTGCTTCGTACTCCGATTTCGGCGGGAACGAATGCCGTGGATACGGTAACACCTGGTTCGCAAACGGGAGCGGCTGACGCCGGAAGTTCATTTGTTGCTGCCGCCCCGAGCGGCTCCTCCCAAGCTTTTGGAAACCCCGGAGCGATGCCGGGCAGCGCGCAGCTCCTCTCCAATCTCGTGAGCGTGCAGCGGGCGTACACTCCTGTCATTGTCAACCACTACAATGTCTGGCCTGTCTTTGATGTATATGCTAACGTCGACCGGCGGGATCTCGGCGGGGTAGGCGCAGAGGTGCGGAAAATCATGGGGGAAGAGGAGCCTCACTTGCCCCGCGGCACCACCTTCAATTTACGCGGGCAAGTAGAGACCATGCAGTCGTCTTTTTTCCGCCTGGCGCTGGGAATGGTCTTTGCCGTAGCCCTTGTGTATCTTGTGATGACTGTAAATTTCCAGTCGTGGGTTGATCCGTTTATTATTTTGACCGCCTTGCCTGGAGCGATGGCCGGAATCTTGTGGATGCTGTTCGTTACCGGCACTACGTTGAGCGTTCCATCCCTGATGGGAGCCATCATGTGTATTGGAGTGGCAACAGCCAACAGTATTCTGATAGTCACCTTCGCCAATGACGAACGAGCGACGGTACCTTCCGCGCGGGAAGCTATGCTCTCTGCCGGCTATGCGCGGGTACGACCTGTACTGATGACGGCAACAGCTATGATTCTCGGCATGCTTCCCATGTCGCTGGGGCTCGGAGAAGGCGGTGAACAGAATGCGCCCCTTGGACGTGCTGTGATTGGCGGCTTGCTGTTCGCCACGGTTACGACGCTGTTTGTGGTTCCGATTATCTATACTTATTTGCGGACGCAGCCCCCGATCGATCATGAGCAGCGGCTGAAAGAAAGAGAGCGGGAGCGTTTGTAATGCGATATCACGAACCCGAGCAACCACGTTCTCCAATCGATCTTGCTGATACAACGGAAGAAAGGCTGCGCAGAGAAAACCAGGAGCTTAAACGTCAACTCCAGGAGTTGAAGGGGTCGACCCATGACTCATTCGATGTAGCGTTGCCGTCGAAGCTTTGGCATCCGTCCGGCCTGACGATCTGGGCCCTGGTTCTGGCCTCGGTACTCCTTATCGTTGTGGCGTTCTTTGCCGGTTATATCCCGCTGCATAAGCAGAGAACGCTTATTGTGGACGAGGCGCGCGAACAGGAACAGGCTCTGCCGCGAGTGGAAGTAACAACGGTGGAGCGTTCCTCGCGCCGGAGTGAATTGCAACTGCCGGGCAACATCCAGGCCATTACGGAAGCTCCCATTCTGGCGCGGGCTGATGGCTACATAGTACGCAGAACAGTAGATATTGGAGACCGTGTGCAAGCCGGTCAGCTATTGGCAGAAGTTGAAGCTCCCGAACTGGACGAGCAGGTTCGCCAGGCGCAAGCGAATGTACAACAGACGCAAGCGGCACTGGATCAGGCGCTTGCCAATCTTCAGCAGGGCAAAGCCGACCTGGAGCTGGCTCGCGTCACGGCCCAGCGCTGGAGCAACCTTGTGACCCGAGGGGTCGTCTCAAAGCAGGAAAACGATCAATATCAGGCCCAACTGCAGGCTAAGACTGCAAGCGCGCAGTCACTGGAAAAAGCCGTGGCCGTTCAGCGCAACGGTATTGCGGCGGCTGAGGCCAACGTTGCGCGTCTTCAAAAAATGCAGAGTTACCGGATGGTAAGGGCACCATTCAATGGAGTGATTACATTGCGCAATGTGGACGTGGGAGCGCTCGTCAACGCCGGTACTACGCTTCTGTTTCGAATTGCGCAGACAGGTATGCTCCGTACGTATCTCAATGTTCCGCAAACATACGCCAATTCCGTGCACCCCGGCCAGTCGGCGATGTTAGCCGTTTCCAACTTGCCTGGGCGGCAGTTTGCCGGAACTGTAGCGCGGACTGCAAACGCGCTCGATCCCGCCAGCCGTACGCTACTGGCAGAGGTCCACGTGCCGAATGGTAACGGCGTGCTGCTGCCCGGCATGTATGCCCAAGTGCAACTGAGTAGCATCCGGACGAATTTGCCCATACTTGTTCCCAGTGACGCTCTGATTGTTCGCGCCGACGGAACCCAGATTGCTGTAATGCGCCCGGATCATACTGCGCATCTTCAAAGGGTCGAAGTGGGCCGGGATTACGGAGATCGACTGGAGATTATTAGCGGGCTGCGCGAAGGGGAAACGATCATTGTAAATCCCGGCGACATTGCGCGCGAAAACGTCAAAGTTGATCCTGTAAAGGCAAGTTCCTCTCCAAATTTGGACAGGTAACCGGCTCTGCCGTTAACTCGGAGCCGCGAACGCAGTGACTGGCTTGCGTTCAGACGTGTACTTCCGAAGCGCAGCGTACCAGCACACGCTCGAAGGCCTCGGAGGTTCGCTCAATATCTTCTGAAGTGTGCGCGACTGATGTGTACACGCGGCCGTCGGGCAGGAGAAAGATACCTTCGCGCAAGCATTCGAAAAGCCAGTGCCGGAGCAGTTCCCGGTCGTCGGCTAGCGTGTCGCGATAGTTATGGAGAACCGGGCGGCTGGTGAAATGCACGGAAAAAGCCGTTCCGAAGCCGGTTGCCTGAAGCGGCAATCCAAGGCGCTGTCCAATCCGTGTGATGCCCCCCATCAACTCTTCTCCGAGGCGATTAGCCCGGCGGAGCGCTTCCCCATTTTGAGCCTCAAGCTCGATCAACGCTGCTTGCGCCCCCGCCAATGACAGGCAGTTTCCGTTGAATGTGCCGCCAAAGGCGACCTGCCCATCGCTTAGCAGATCCATGATCTCTTTTCGCCCCGCAACAGCACTCAAGGGGAGTCCCGCACCGATCGCTTTTCCGAAACTTGCCAGATCGGGAACAACGCCCAACACGCTTTGCGCTCCGCCAGCCGCCATGCGGAAACCGGTAATGATCTCGTCGAAAATCAGCAGACTTCCCGACGCACGCGTGATGCGGCGCAACTCGTCGAGGAATCCCGGAACCGGGAGGAGACAACCGCTGTTGCAGAGGACGGGCTCCGTCATTACTGCCGCGACTTCCTGTCCACGCCCGGCAAAGAACTCCGATACGGTCCGCCGGTCGTTCCACGGCAGAACTACCACATTTTCCACCACGTTCGGGACCTGTCCCTTTGATCCGAGCACAATCGTTGGCTGCTCGGGAGCGCCCATTTGCGCAGGAGAAGGATGATAGCTGAGAAGCGTTGAATCCATCCAGCCGTGGTAATGCCCTTCAAACTTGACGATCAGCGTGCGGCCCGTAAATGCGCGCGCTAACCGCATGACGAGCTGCACAGCCTCGCTGCCGCTTGATGTCAGCGCAACCCGTTCAGCGCAGGGGACCAGGCGGCATATCGTTTCCGCAACGGTAAACTCCAATTCGTGCTGCGCCCCGTAGTTGAAGGGCCGCTCCGCCGCCTTCTGCATCGCTTCCACCAGCGCGGGATGCTTGTGGCCCAAGATCATGGGGCCCCAGGCCAGGACGTAATCGAGATACCAGTTGCCGTCCACATCCTGAACTTTCGATCCTTCTCCGTCCTGAAAATAGAGCGGAACGGGAAAGGTCCGCCGGAAAGGACTGCTCACGCCGCCGGCGAGCGATTGCTGGGCGCGACTGTAATACTCAAGCGAACGTGTCCATTGATCAGGCATAAATTGACCACCTCGGTATTGCGCAGTTCATCCTAAATAGTATCCGCAGGGCCGGTACATACTAACAGAAGATCTATGCGTCGTCGAGATTTCTTGTATGTATCCGCCCTCGCGGGCACAAGTATTACCGAAGGGCAGGTGCTCTCGCAAAATGCAGAGGTCCACGAGTTTCCGTTGGCTTTTCACGTCGAAAACGGCCGTTTCCGGTTCGGCTCCAGCCCTGACGCGAATGTTGGGATCGAGGGTGCTCGAATCGGTGTTGACGTCAATGGGACCACGCTGTGGTCGGATAGCGCTTCTCATCTTACTTGGGATGGGCCGGCTTCGGGGGAGGTTGAAAAAGGACAGCGCGGCCGTTTAGGGATGCAGTTTGGAAGGCCGCAGGTCATCTGCACGGTCGAGTTTATTGTCCCTGATAACGGCCAGTCAGCAACGATGACATGCGAAATCCGCAACGCAAGCGATTCAGCTATCAAAGTGGGACGCTGCCGACTCGTCGATACATCCGACCGATCTGGTTCCATTAAGCTGGGTCCTTCAGCGGAGAATACCGTTCTTTTGGCGATGTCCGGCTGGCAGGTGGACTCTCGCGTGAGAAGCATCCGGTCTGATGCAGACGGCCGGTCCAGTAAGATTGTCGCCCAACTTTACAACCCTGCATCACAGGCAGCGATTCAACTAGGCTTTATCACTCTGGACCGGATGAATACGGAGCATGAGTTCCAGTACAACAGCGACGGGAATGTGCTTTCAGGCTCCTCGTATTGCGACTTCAAGGGGTTTTCCGTCGCGCCCGGAGGGTCAGTCCGCAGCGAGAGACTTCTGCTTCAGGTCAACCGGGACCCGTACGGGTCGCTGGATCAATGGGCCCTAGCGGTTCAGGCGGAGTATCATCCGCCGATCTGGCCGAAAATTCCCGCAGGGTGGCTCGGAGTTTCATGGGTTGATCCTCTTGACGTGGAGAGGTGGGACGAGATCCTTCACCGCAACACGCGAGCAATGCGTGAAAGGTTGTCCGGAATGGATATCGAGTATATCTGGGTCAGCTTCGGGAATCTTGAAGGCTTGCAGCCCGGAAACTGGCTGTCGTGGAACACCGACGAGTTTCCCGCCGGACACGAAGCACTTGTAGATGAGCTCAAAAGCCGGGGATTTCAACTGGGATTCTGGATTGGGCCGTTTTGGTTGAACGCTCACCTGACGAAACTCGCCAAAGACCTGCATGACGCTTTTCTTCGGAGGAACGGCAAACCGATGGTTCTCAATCCATCCGAGTGGGGCGAGTTTTATGTTTTAGATCCTACGCACCCGAAGACTCATGCGTATCTCACCCAGGTTTTCTCGACTTATCGGAAGTGGGGCATCCGGTATTACATGATTGACTTTCTCAATGCCATTTCCGGCTTGACTGTGGGATCGAACACGATTGATGGATATTACGACAAGTCGGCGATCCCAGGGCCGCAAGCGTTCCGGGAGGGCCTTCGCGTGATTCGCGAGGCGGCTGGGCCGGA
>JAFAZU010000191.1 GCA_019239585.1 Acidobacteriaceae bacterium | reverse complement strand
GGATAGGGTAGTAGATATGAGCAATCCGGGGGATTGCTCGAGAAAGGAGGCTCCTCAGAGAAGCTGAACCCTGAGGGGCAAGAGAAGATAGGAGGGTTTTGTGGCTGAGAGCAACAACAATAGGCGGGTCGCAATCGCTTGCCAGGGTGGCGGAAGCCATACGGCTTTCACGGCGGGAGTGTTGAAGAAGCTCCTCGAGGAAAAGCACGACTACGAGGTTGTGGCTTTGAGTGGTACTTCTGGCGGTTCTATCTGTGCCCTATTGGCCTGGTATGGCTTGCTGATAGACGGTACCAACAAGGCTGTCGAACTGCTAGATTCATTTTGGAGGGATAATTCCGCCAACTCGCCTTGGGATAGGCTCCTGAATGATTGGCTCCTCCAGACGAATCGGTTCTTCGCCAACTTCGGTGGCACGCCCTCCATCAGCCCATATTTCTACCCTTCTCAGGGGCAGGATCTGTTGAGGAGCATGATAGAGAAGCACGTCGATTTCTGGAGACTCAAAGATCTCGTAAAACCGTCGATGGAATTGACCCGGTCTTACGGACACCCGAACATTGAGGACAGTAGATCCTCAGAAAGGAGTTTTGGGTGCCAGGGGCAACACCACGATATTCGCAGGAGTTCAAGTCAGAAGCTGTAGAACTAGTTCGCTCTTCGGGCAGATCTATCTCACAGATCGCCAAGGAGATCGGCATCTCAGGCAACTCCCTAAGAACTTGGGTAAAACAAGCCGAGGTCGACGAGGGTAACAGAGAGGGCCTCACCTCTGAGGAGCGAGACGAGCTCAAGAGGCTGCGACGGGAGAACAAGGTCCTCAAGCAGGAGAGGGACTTCTTAAAAAAAGCCGCCACCTTCTTCGCCAGGGAAGATGGGACCCGGTGAGCTGTTATAGGCTCATCGAGACGGAGAGGGCGAGCTTTTCTGTCCCGCTTATGTGCCGGATGCTGGGCGTCTCAAGAAGCGGCTACTACGACTGGAGAAGCCGTCCACCTTCCCAGAGGCAAAGAGCTGATGCAACCCTCACCGAGAAGATCCGCCAGATCCGTGACAGGAGCCGCAGAACCTACGGCTACCCCAGAGTGCACGCTGAGCTCAGGGCGATAGGTGTCCGCTGCAGCCGCAAGCGGGTAGCGAGGTTGATGCGTAAAGCAGGACTGAAGGGCTGCCTGCGTGGCTGTAGAAGGAAACGAACCACTCGCCGGGATGGGAGTGCCATGCCTGCTCCAGATCTCGTCCGCCGAAACTTCGCCGCCGAAGCGCCCGATCGGTTGTGGGTTGCAGACATAACTTACGTAAAAACCGAGGAAGGCTTCCTCTATATGTCGTTCGTGTTGGACGCTTACTCAAGAAGGCTCGTTGGATGGGCTATGGCGACTCACCTTAGAACCGAGCTCGTCGTAGATGCCTTGCAGATGGCCATCTGGCGTAGGAAGCCTCAAGCAGGGTTGATCCATCACTCTGATCAGGGAGTGCAGTACACCTCTTTGTCCTTCGGCAAGAGATTGGAGGAGTCAGGGATTGTCCCTTCGATGGGTAGGGTAGGTTCGGCCTACGACAATGCTTTGGCCGAGTCCTTCGTAGCGACGCTCAAGACAGAGCTACTGTATAGGAACTCCTGGTCTACACAGGGGTGTGCCCGGGTGGCGATCTTCGAGTACTTGGAGGGCTTTTACAACCGCCATAGGCTTCACTCAGCTTTGGGCTACAGGAGCCCGGTAGACTTCGAGGAGGTAGAATGCGAGATACCACCGCAGCGTAAGCAAAAAGTGTCCGTGCTAGCGGGGTAATTCCACAGTGTTGATTGTCAGCACCGGGAAACTGGTATGTTGTCTCCACATAGTACTGATCTTCAGTCCGATCTTCAAGGCTGCGGCTGAAGGTAATCCGTGCCTCTTTAAAGTCAACTCCCGGCACACGGTAATGCCGCCAGAAATCGTAATAGTGTGTGCGGTGCATACGTCAACACCTCCTTTCTAGAGCTTGCTGCTCTGCAATTGATGCAGCACACGAAGTCAAGGGCAAGGCCATGTGGC
>JAFAZU010000163.1 GCA_019239585.1 Acidobacteriaceae bacterium | reverse complement strand
CGGATTTCAGATTGTTGGAATGAAGATTCAGCGCATTGCAAGGCATGAGGCAGACGCGTTTTATGCCGTGCATCGCGAACGGCCCTTCTTCAAGGGACTGGTAGAGTTCATGACGGAAGGTCCGGTGGTTGTCATGGTTTTGCAGCGAGAGGATGCAATCGCCAAATGGCGCGAAATCATGGGAGCCACAAACCCGGCAAACGCAGCAGAGGGAACTATCCGGAAGCGTTTTGCTGAGAACATCGAGCGCAACTCTGTTCACGGCTCTGACGCTCCGGAAACAGCAGCAGTAGAAATCCCATTCTTCTTTAGCACCTCAGAACTGCTATAATCCGGCAAAGCTCCTCATTGGAGATGTCCGCACAGCAGGTTTCAGCAAGACGCACCATTCGAACACGTTCGTTCTGGCGAGCGGCGCTCGTATTGTGCTTTCTTCTTGGCTTTCTCGGAGTTCAAATTGCCTCGGAGTCGCACCCTCACGATGATGCAGGCGGCCATTGCTGTTTGGTGTGCCATGCGGGCAGTACTCCAGTTCTTCAAGCTAGTTCTGTTATTCGGATACAACCGCAGAGCGTTATCGCATGGCAGGTTTATCGCGAAGATCTCTCGGTTGTTCATAGCTTTCAGCTTGCCTCGCAGCTATCCCGGGCTCCTCCTGTTTAGTTTTCTCCTTCCTGTCATTGCCCCGACTTTCTGCTTCGAGCCGCCGCGTTAACGGCTTAAAGCTCACGTCGGGGCGCGTTCTATTGTCTTTATCAATTTTTAGGAGAGAACTATGCAAGGTAGAATTGCCGGCATTTTTTGCTGCGTATTTTTGTGTATTGATTTATGCGCGTGGGGTCAGTCCATCAGCAGTGGAACGGTTCAGGGCAGCGTCCTTGATCCAACCAAAGCTGTAATTCCGCAAGCGCACGTCGAAATTCTAAATGGGATAACCGGCTACCGGCAAACGGTTGGAACAGATGCTAACGGTGGTTTCCGGTTTAACAACATTCCTTTTAACAGCTACGAATTAAGGGTCACTTCACCGGGGTTTGCAGCGGCACAACAGGAAATTGATGTTCGCACTACGGTTCCTATTTCCATCAGTGTCGGATTGCAATTAGCGGGATCGCGCGAAGCCGTTATGGTGGAATCCGCAGGCGAACTGGTTGAGAATGATTCATCAGCTCATACCGATACCGATTCCGTAGTTTTTTCAAAGCTGCCTGTCTTTGATCCTGCCGCAGGTTTGAGCAGCGTTATCAATTACAGCACCGGTGGAACGGCTGCGGATGCGAACGGATTTTTTCACCCTTTGGGAGATCATGCTCAAGTGAGCTTTGTGATTGATGGCCAGACGATCAGCGATCAACAAAGTAAAGTATTCTCGACCCAGTTGCCCCCCAATGCCGTTCAAAGCATGGAACTAATCACGGGTGCGCCGGATGCTCAGTATGGCGATAAGTCCAGCTTAGTTGTCAATGCCGTCACAAAATCGGCGCTGGGGGCAACGCAGCCGTTTGGCAGCCTTCAGGCCTATTGGGGATCGTTTGGAACGTGGGGCGAGAATGCAACTCTTGGATTCGGTAGTTCCAAAGCAGGAAACTTCCTTGCCATGAATGGCATTCGCACGGGTCATTTTCTGGACACTCCCGAGTTTCTGCCCATTCACGATACCGGAAACAATCAGACCATTTTTGACCGGTTCGACTACCAGCCTAATGGCCGGGATGCGTTCCATCTCAATCTGTTTGCTGCCCGCAACTGGTTTCAGGTGCCGAACAGCTATGACCAGCTATCTCAGGATCAGAAGCAGCGGGTACTAACGTGGAACATAGCGCCCGGTTATCAGCACACGTTTAGCGCAAACACGCTTTTAACGATCAACGCATGGGGTCGCCGGGATCAGGTCAACTACTACGGCAGCCGTGATCCGTTCGACGATACACCTGTTACCGAGTCACAGAAGCGGTTCCTGACAAATTACGGCAGCAGGGCCGACGTTTCAATCGTTCGGGGAAAGCACAATCTAAAGTTCGGAACGCAAATACAACAGACCCGGCTGCTGGAGAATTTCGCGCTGGCGGTAACTGATCCAACTTACAACCCCGTGTGCCTGGATGCGGACGGAAATCCTTTGGGATTGCCCGGGATCACAGATCCTAACAACTGCGGCGCTGTTGATCCGGCTTACCAGGCGAACCCCGGCCTGCTGCCTGGGCTGATACCGTACGACTTGACGCGCGGCGGAAGCCCTTTCTATTTTCGGGCGAAGCACAATGTTAACCAAGCCGCGTTCTACGCCAACGATCAGATTACTTTAGGTAGCTTCAGCATCAATGCGGGTCTTCGTGACGATCAGTACAACGGTCTTGTCTCGAAAAACGGGGTTCAACCAAGACTCGGCATCTCTTACCTGCTGAAAGCAACTGGGACAGTGTTCCGGGCTGCCTACTCGCGGACTTTTGAAACTCCGTTCAATGAAAACCTGCTCCTCTCCAGCGCCACCGGATCGGGAGGTTTAGCCCAGAATGCCTTTGGATCAAACGGAAGCGTCCCTATTCAACCCGGTTTTCGCAACCAGTTCAATGCCGGACTTCAGCAGAGGATCGGCAAGCATGTGCTGATCGATGGCGACTATTTCTGGAAATACACGCACAACGCATATGACTTTGACGTGCTGTTCAATACTCCCATCACGTTTCCTATTGCCTGGCACAACTCAAAAATCGACGGCGTGACAGGTCGCATCAGCACGACCAACATTCATGGATTTCAGGCATACACTACCTTTGGGCACACCCGCGCCCGATACTTCGGCCCCGAAACCGGCGGCTTGATCTTTCAGGGAACAGCAACCCAAACGGGCGTGTTTCGGATCGATCATGATCAGGCATTTCAGCAAACAACAAACCTGCGTTATCAATATCGAAACGCTGGTCCATGGTTTAGCTTCATCTGGCGGTATGACAGCGGTCTGGTAGTGAGCGGCGTGCCGGATGTAGAGGCAGCAACGGCGCTTACCCCCTCTCAGCAGGT
>JAFAZU010000130.1 GCA_019239585.1 Acidobacteriaceae bacterium | reverse complement strand
CCGAATCCGCAACCGCCGTTCCGGCGCAATCAGTACGGTGCATCCATTGGCGGGCCCATTTTCAAGAACAAAACCTTTTTCTTTGCCGACTACTACGGCCAGCGTGAGATTAAGGGTAACACCTTCCTGACAACAGTTCCCACCGCCCAGCAGCATGCGGGCAATTTCAGCGATTTGGGCGTTAACATTTACGATCCGTTAACTGCTACTACGACGGGCGGGGCGCGCTCGCTGTTTCCCAACAATACAATTCCGGCCAATCGCATCGATCCCGTAGCGCAGCGCATTATCGACCTTTATCCGTTGCCCAACCTGAATGGCATCAATAATAACCGGCTTGACGTCTTCAATCGCGACCTGAAGGATAATGGCGGCAACGTCCGAATCGATCAGCATTTCAGCGACAAAGACTCCTTTTTCGCGCGCTACAGCTACGAGGCATTTGATCTGTTCGACGCAAAGGGTCAGAGCGGCTGCTGCTATCAAACGCCCGCCAGCGCTGCCGGCAAGTACGATCTGGGACCGTTTGTTTCCGGCGGTCAAATCACAACCTTGCGTGCTTCCGGGCTGGCCTTAAACGAAACGCACGTTTTCTCGCCCACTATTGTTAACGAGTTCATCGCGGGCTACTCGCGCACGAATCCGCTCACCACGCAATCGGATTTTGGTCATCAGGCGGCTACCTCGCTCGGCATCAATGGCATCAATCTGACGCCCTTCACGACTGGTTTGCCGACAATCGTGCCTTCGGCTGCCGGTAATCAGGCCAATGTGCAGGCCTTAAACGGCGGTCCTGGCTTTCTCCCAGCTCACCCGGTGCAAACCTCGTATCAGATTCAGGACGGCGTTAGCTGGACTGCCGGCGTGCATCAGATGAGCTTCGGTTACCGCATCATCCAGAATCGGGTCTCGCCTTTTACCAACAGCGATACGCGCGGCACGCTGAACTTCGGCCTAAACTTCACAGATGATCCTCTCACCAGTAAAGGTGGCAGCGGATTTGCCACCCTTCTGCTGGGCCATCTGACCAGCGGTTCGCGTGGTTTCCTTTTATCTCCTTACTATCTGACCAATTACGAGCACTCTGCTTGGTTCCAGGACAACTGGAAAGTCACTCCGCGCCTCACTTTGAATCTAGGCCTGCGTTGGGAGGTGTTCACCGCTGCCACCGAACAGCAGAACCGGCTGACGAACTTCGATCTTGCGAATCTGCGGCTCGTCTATGCCGGCGTAAATACATCGGACACCGCCGGCCTTCAGACCCGTTGGAATAATTTCGGCCCGCGCTTTGGCTTTGCCTATAATGCCGATGGCAAAGGCACTACGGTCCTACGCGGCGGGTTCGCCACTTCATACTTCCCGATGGAAGCCTCGGCTTCCAACATGCTCGGCCAAAATGTACCCTGGACTTATTCGCAGAACACGCCAACAATCGAAACTCATCCATCAGGGAGCGCTTTTCTCAATACCCCTACTCTGGCGCAACCATTTCCGACGCCCTCCGCTGTACAGCCGCTCACCACCGCCGACCTTATTAGGGCAAACCCGCGTATTGTAGGCCGCGACTTTCGCAACCAAACGCCGTATTACGAAAGCTGGAACTTCAACATCGAACGGCAAATTGGCGGAAGCACTCTCGCCGAGGTAGGGTATGCGGGAAGCCACGGCGTTCACCTCCTTTTCAACTACAACCCGCAGGAAGTTTTGCCTGGACCCGGCAACGTGTCCTCAAATAACCGTATCACCCTCCCTGCTATCGCCACGGTGCGCAACATTATCCAGCTCGATCCCCGCAACTCCAGCAACTTTCATAGCTTACAGGCCAAGCTCACTAAACGGCTCTCGGGCGGCGTGCAGTTCCTGGCAAGCTATACCTGGTCGAAATCACTTGATTACGGCGGCTCTGCGGCAAGCGGAGGCGGCGCTGACGGCGGCCCGCAAACTATTACTAATCTACGCGCCGGTTATGGCCCTTCGGGCTTCGATGTTCGGCATCGCTTTGTCGGCAGTTGGACTTATGAACTGCCGTTCGGCCCCGGCCGTCACTGGCTCAGGTCCGGCCTTGTCGGAAACATTTTAGGAAATTGGGATTTGGACGGTATCGCCACGGTCTCCACCGGACGCCCATTTACAGTTTATTTGTCCAACGGCGTCACCAACGGCGCTCCCAGTTGGCCCGACCGGATCGCCTCCGGCGAGCGACCTGATGCCAATCGCGCGCATTGGTATGATCCGACCGCTTTTGTTGCTCCGTCCACACCTCGTTATGGCAACGAAGGACGCGGCGTTTTGTATTCGCCCGGATTCACTAACTTTGATTTATCGCTAGTGAAGAACTTCAGCATTATCGAACGCCTGAAGGCTCAGTTCCGCGTCGACGCCTTTAACGCCTTTAATCATCCGCAGTTTGGTTTTCCCAATCAAACGGTCAGCACAGCGAACCCGGCGAGCACCGACACCAGCATTACCAGCACCCTTACGGATAACCGCGATCTGCAGTTGTCGATCCGGCTTGTCTTTTAAGACCGGTCACTTCGTCCGACGAAGTGACCGGAATTTATTAGAACAAGTGCCCCAATTTTTCGCGCTTTGTTCGAAGGTAGTCGGCAGTTGTTTCGAGCGGCGGCACGATAATGGGGGCAAGCTCCACAACCCGTATTCCGGCGCTTTCCAGTGCGGCTCTCTTATCAGGATTATTGGATAACAGACGCACCCGCTTCACTCCGAAGTATTGCAGGATCGCGGCCGGCAGCGCGTAATCGCGCAGATCAGCTTGAAACCCCAGTTTCTCGTTCGCTTCTACCGTATCAAGTCCCTCGTCCTGCAGCTCATAGGCACGCAACTTGTTGAGCAGGCCGATACCCCGGCCCTCCTGGTGCTCATAAATCAGAAGTCCGCGCTCCTCGCGAACAATCTCGTCAAGCGCTAACTCCAACTGCGACCGGCAATCACACCGGAGGCTGTGAAACACATCGCCTGTTAAACACTGCGAGTGAATACGCACCAGCAGCGGCCCTAGGGCATCCGAAAGATCGCCCAGCTTTAGAACCACCGCTTCTTCCGTTTCCTCGGGGCGAACTCCTTCAAAACCATAAATTCGAAAGCGCCCGAACCGGCTCGGAAAATCAGCTTCGGCAACTTTGTTTAATTTGAAGTCGTGTTGAGACAATGAAATCACTATTATAGAAGCCGTAACCTGATGCTTGAACAACAGCAGTTCGCCGCCCTTCTTGTTAAGGTAGCGGTTTCTGCCTCCATCGCGAGCATACTGATGCGGTCTGCGCGCATCCAGAAGATACTTTTGCGGGACGAGCGTACGGTAAATGAACGCCTGCAGCTTGCCTTTGTATTTGCTGTCATCTTCGGCGCGGGCGCAGAGATTCGTATCCTGAGCCATAACCAATATCAAGCCCTTGATCTGGCGCTTGAAGGCGCTCAAATCGCCGGTATTCTGGGCGGATATGTGACTGGGCTTATTACCGGGCTGTGCGTCTCTGTACCCGACATGTTCGATGGCAAATTCATGTCCATGCCCCTTTTTGCGGCAGCCGGTATTCTGGGCGCTCTCATGCACGATCTCGCGCCCGAAAAGGAAGATGTCTGGTCCTTCTCGCCGTTTGTCGATCTCAATTTGTACCGGCTACTCCGTCAGCTTCTGCGATTGAACCGTAAAGCCATTCAGCGCCGAGTGGTCGAGTTGGCCGCTTTCAATCTTGCCTGCAATGCCATTGTAATTATTACGGAATTGCTGCGCTGGGCCGTGTGTAAGACTTTTCTGGTTCACAGCACCTTTTTTCTCTTTGAGCGCATGCCGCACATCAGTATCGGAATCCGTATCGCCTGTGCGGTCACTACATTATTCTCCGTCTCGCTTCCGATTCGAATCTGGAGCACTCTCCGCAATGAAAAGCAGTTGGAAGCTCAGCGCATCCATCTCACGGAGGCGCGGTTGGCTGCCCTCACCAACCAAATCAATCCGCATTTTCTTTTTAATACACTGAACTCCGTGTCCACGCTGATCCGTCTGGACCCTGACCGCGCACGCTCCATGATTTACAAGCTGTCTAACATTCTCCGGCGGCTACTACGCAAAGCGGACAACTTGTCGCCACTGCGCGAAGAGATCTCGTTCATTGACGATTACCTCGCCATCGAAATGATGCGCTTCGGAGACAAGCTGCGCTTTCACAAGGAAATTGACGAGAGAACTCTCGGCTGTCTGGTGCCCAGCATGATCCTGCAGCCCATTGTTGAGAACTCGATCAAGCATGGTCTTTCGAACAAAGTGGAGGGAGGCACGGTCCGGCTCTGCGCCTGGCTGGAAGATTCCCGGCTTTACATCTCCATTGAGGATGATGGTCTCGGCATGGAAGAGGAGAAACTGGCTAATCTGTTCGCGGGCGAGGGAGGTATTGGCGTTACGAATGTGAATGAGCGGCTGCGCGTCCTGTTTGGCCCACGCTATCGCATGTCGGTCGATAGCCGACCTGGCGACGGCACGAAAACCCTGATCGAAATTCCTGAACTGGATACTTCCGCTGCCGAAAGCCCCTTATTAGCTGCCGCTAAACGCTGATTAAACATTGTACTTTGCGGCTTCAATGCCAGCTAGAACACCGCGCATGTAGGAGAAACTCTTTTGCATTCCCGGCAACGGAGCTGTTTCCTGAATTTCGTATTCCAGGTTCACGCTTCCGTTGTACTTCATTTTGATCAGCTGGATAAAAATTCGAGCAATCGGCAGCTTACCATCACCTACTGGCACTTGACTATTTTTTCCCTTCGGGTCAGCTAAGTCCTTGATGTGCATGTCAAGCAATCGTGGTCCAGCCTCGGCCATCGACTCCACAATATCCACGCCGGTACGCGATGTGTGCCCAACGTCCATACACAACCCGCAGCGAGGATCAAGATTCTTAACGGCCTGCAAAACGCTCTGCGGAGTAGGGAAGTGCTTGTCCTCCGGTCCATGATTGTGAACAGCAATTTTGATGTTGTACTCTTTCACATACTTTTCCAGTTTCGGCAGCGTTTCTGCCGTGGGAGCACACACAATCAAAGGAAAACCAGCCCGTTTCGCGTATTCAAATTTATTGCGAATATCCGCTTCGTCATTCTTTTGAAAGCTAACGTTTCCGCAACCGACCAAAATGATGCCAGCGTCCGCAAACTCCTTCTTTGCGGCATCAATCTCCTCCGGAGAGCTGTCCAGCTTCAAATGAAAGTCCTTCACATTCAGATAAGGAGTGCCTAACTCCTTCGTCATCTGAATGGCTTGCGTCCTTCCGAACTTCCGAAACGAGTAAGAAGCCACCCCCAGCTTGATATCGGCACTTGCGATACGGTACTCTTGCGCGCTCAGAGTTTTAGGCAAAAGCGCGGATGCTCCCAAAGCGGGTGCTATGTAAAGCAAATAGCGCCTGCTCATCTTGTTATCGGACATAAATCAGATTGCCTCCAGTTCCTCTTCAAGCAGTTGCTTTTGGTATAGCTCAGCATAATACCCGCCTCGCCGCTGCAACTCCTCGTGTGTACCGATTTCTACCACACTGCCGTGGCTCAAAACGATGATGCGATGGGCATTTTGAACAGTAGACACACGATGGGAAATCAAAATGGTCGTGCGATCGCGCATGACGGTTGCTAGGCTCTTCAGGATTTTCTCTTCCGTGACCGTATCAACGCTTGACAGCGCATCATCCAGAATCAGAATACGGGGATTGCGCAGGATCGCCCGTGCAATCGCCGTGCGCTGCTTCTGGCCGCCGGAAAGTGTTAAGCCGCGCTCGCCGATGACGGTATCCAGTCCGTTTGGAAAACCCTCAATATCGGTTGTTAGGCCTGCTACGCCAGCCGCCCAGCGAATTTGATCTATGGAAGCGTCCGGTACGCCCCAGGCGATATTCTCCGCCAGAGTTGCGCTGAAAAGAAAAGTTTCCTGGGGAACAAAACCAATCTGCCGCCTTAAGTCTTCGGGATCAAATTTGCGCAGGTCCACCCCGCCGAAGGTCACAGTCCCACTCGTCGGGTCCATCATGCGGGCAATCAGGCTGACAAGAGTTGTCTTGCCACTTCCAGTATGCCCTACTATGGCAATTGTCTCTCCTGAGTGGACGAGAAGCTTGATGTCGTTTAGAGCTTCCCGGGTGCCGAACCGCATTGATACATGGCGGAAACCAACCTCAGCCGAGTATTGGGAGGGTTGAAGCACTTCTCCCTCTGGGCGGGCAATAGACGGGCGTTGGTGGATCATTTCATTGATGCGGTTTAAGGATGCTGTCCCGCGCTGCATTAAATTGATGACCCAGCCAAACGCAATCATGGGCCAAATCAGCATGCCCATATAGGTATTGAACATAACAAAGCTGCCGAGGCTGATTTTTCCCTGCATGAGCTGTCGGCCGCCGGCCCACAAAACCAGCAGAAACGTAACGCCGATAAGCGCTTGCAGAAGCGGCATAAATGCACCCTGAATTCTTGCCAGTCCGATGTTTTCGCGAATATATTCCCGGTTCAATCGCTCGAACTGTTCCACTTCCGCCTCTTCTTGCGCATAGGCGCGCACCACCCGCACCCCGGCTAAGTTCTCCTGCACTTTGCTGCTGATATCGGAAAACATACTTTGAATGTGCTCGAACCGCGCGTGGATTTTTCTGCCGAAAAAGATAACAGCCACAGATACCAGAGGAGCCGGACTGAGCGCGATAAGCGTAAGCTGCAGATTGGCGTGCGCCATGACTATGACGGCCAGTATCAGCATGACCGAAGTCTCAGTCCAGTACATAATGCCTGGCCCCAGCATCATGCGCACGGCGTTCAAATCATTAGTGCTGCGCGCCATAATGTCGCCTGTCCGGTAGCGTGAGTAGAAATCCTGCGACAGCTCGACAAGATGCCCGAAAAGATCATTGCGTAGATCGTATTCAATATCGCGGGAAATGCCGATGATGATGACCCGCATCCAGTATTGAAACAAGCCTTTGAGGGAGGACAACCCAATCAGCAGCGCTGCCAATTGGAGAACGGTGCGAAGCTGAAATCCACGCGTGAGCGAGTCTACTCCATACTTAATAACAATCGGCAAACCCGCCGCGAGGGCGTCTTTTACCAAAAGTGACCCTATCCCGAGCGCCAGACCGCCACGATATTTGCGCAAGTAAGGCCAAAGTGACCCAAGTGACTTCCACATTCAAACGCCCAAAGCCGTTGCAGCTGTTTTCATCCATTCATACATAAATGTCTTTTGTCCGTTGCGAGTCTGCCACCAAGTGTTGGGCGTAAAAAAAGGATCGGGCGCAGGGACAACAACCGTCCAAATGTCAGGATTTTGTTTGCGCATGAGTTTGGCGGCGCGCCGGGTATGATAATTGCTTGTTACAAGAAGGATCTTCCTGATGCCATGCTCCCGGAAGTACTGGCCGAGAAAGGCTGTTTCCGTTCGCGTGGAGTCCGAGCCGCTCGGCAAAGGGCGGAAAATAGAGGTTTCGTAACCTTGGCGGCGCGCATATTCAATCGTCTC
>JAFAZU010000118.1 GCA_019239585.1 Acidobacteriaceae bacterium | reverse complement strand
ACGCGCCGCTTTATACCGAGATGCGCGATGTCGCCCTGGAGCTGTGTCATCACTGCCACAAGAACGGACAGTTCTTCACCCTAGAAACCGGACAGGAGCCGCCAAAGGTCCTATTGCGCTTTCTGGAAGACGTGCATCATCCCAATTTGAAGATCAATTTTGACCCTGCCAACATGATTCTATACGGCACGGGCGAACCGGTGGAAGCTCTTGATGTGTTAGGGAAGCACGTAACCTCCGTACATTGCAAAGACGGCGACTGGCCACTGAGGGATCATCCGGAAGCCTTGGGCGAAGAGCGCCCGCTGGGTGAAGGCAGCGTCGATTTTTCGGCGTTCATTGCCAAATTGAAAGAGATCGGATATAGGGGGCCTCTCAACATCGAGCGGGAAGGAAATCTGAGCAAAGAGCAACGGGATGGTGATATTCGCAAGGCAATTAGTCTGTTAAGAAGCTTGACAGAAAACAAAGCAGCGGCTTTCGCTGAGCCTTAGGCTACTTCACTCCGCAAGGCGGGTACTACGCTAAGCGAGAGCGTACACTTTGGCCTCCCACGAAAAGATAGGCTCACACCCGATTTGTCCGGACAAAACATCCCGACCCTGCGTAATTTCTCGCCAATGACGGCCAGGGGGAGTCGGGGGCCAGTTCGGAACAACGTACTTGGCGTTCGGATCGGTCAAGCCGTTCGGAGTTTGGTAGTCAGAGAAGTTTGCTACCACTATGAGTGGATCTTGCGAGGCTATGCCGCGCTTCCAAACCAGCACGCGCTTGTTGTCACTAAAATCGACTTGAATGAAATCAGTATCATTCACCCCTAAGGCAGGATAACTCCTTCGCAGATGCACCAGGCGCGATACATATTCAAAGATGGAGTGCCGCATCGGCTCCCTCAGCCGTGAAAAATCGACCGGGTCCACTTCCTTGCCGCCACCATCCGTAACATTGCCGTTAGCATCGAACAGGTCGTTCTGATCCGCGAACTCCTCGCCGGCGAGAAACATCGGAATACCGTTCGCCGTCAGTAAGCACACGAATGCCAGTTGCACCCGCTTCTGCAAGTCCAGGCCGCTGAACCCGGATTTTTGCAGCATGGTGAAGAGACGCTCTTTGCGAAAGCCTTCAACATCATGCGAAGTTACGTAGTTGACCGATTGTGCAAGATCGGTAAAGCCCACATTGCGGCAGTCAATGGCATTGCGCACGGTCCACTCGAAGTTCTCCCCGTCATTGTTTTGGCCAAGAATAGCGGCACGAATGCGGGCGCGGAATCCATCATTCCAGAGCGCATCGAGACGACCTTGCGTGAGCAGCCCGAACGGAAGCGTCAGTTCTTCGCCAACTACAAGGAACCGCTCGTCGGCACCGGCGCCCGAACCGGCCGTCTTCCACCGCTCATTCCAGAGGTCCCAGGCACGGTTTTTATATGCGCCGATAAAGTCCCAGTTGGCAACGTTCTCGATGCTGTCCATGCGGACACCGTCTACGCGAAAGTCGCGCATCCATCGGGTGATGTAGGTGTACATCAATGCGCGAGCGGGTGGGTCGTTTTGGATTTTCGCAGAGATCGGATCGTAGGATGGATGGCTTGCGGGGCGAGTATAGCGGAACAAGGTGCTACCAAAACCATCCCGAAGAGGTTGTTGGCCATCGCCGCGCCGGGAAGTCAGCGCGTCGGGGTCGGAGGGGTTCTTTGAAGGGTCTGCGATATGAAAATCGTCGAAATCGATCCATTGATACGCATTAGCCTTTGCAAAAGCCATGACGACATCGATGAAGAAGCGAATACCATGACGATGGCATGACTGAACTAATGCGGCCAGATCAAAATTTGCTGTAGACGAGGCTTGGCCATCAGGGAATCCCAGTTCCCAGTCGGGCGCTAGAAAGTGGGCCGTGTCGTAGCCCCAGGTGCGTTTGAAGAAGCTATCGGCAGGAGGCAGAAGTTCAAGCGCATTTACGCCAAGCTCGGCGAGATATGAGCGCCCTGGGCTTAGAACATCCAGTCCTTCGAAGTTCGCCCCGCCGGCAGATTCATCAACTAAGGCGAGGACGTCCTTAAACGATCCCACAGCGCGCTCGCTCATGCCGGAGCCTTCCGAACGCGTCCAAGCCGTCGGCAGTTCGTAAATGACCAGATGATTATTTGTAGGAAGCGTGTCCGGCTTGGGGTCGTTGGGAAACGAAGCAGTTTCGCCATTTGGGTCAACTGTTGAGAGGCGTCCCCCTTGCAAACGAATTACAGAAGCTGGCTGGCGGTCGATATCATTGCGGAAACCAGCAGGCAGAGGCGGCGAAAGCAGGTTCCAATCCACGGTAGTGGCGAATGGGTCAGTGCAGAGGATCGGCTCCGCAGCGGGATCGTTCGGATTTGTGTTCTCAACCTGAAACCAGTAATGATAGATGCCGTCGGCAAGCCCGGTTTGCAAGGCGGCAATGGACCATAGGCCGGGAGCGCTCTGTCCTGTTTGAGCGAATGGGATATCTTTCCGGTTTGCAAGGGTGTTGGGATTACCGGCTGCAAAAGTGCCAATGACCAGCACTGGCGGCTGCTTACTAAGGTTCGGACGCCAAAGCGTAAAGTGCGTTTGTCTGCGGTCAAGGAGGTCGGCAGGTAACATAAGTGCTCCAAGAATTGATTCGGACAATCTGCCGAAAACTTCAGAACTCGTATTTCGGCGGAGTGATGCCTTTGGCGCGGAGATACATCTCAGCAGAGGCGCGATGGTTCGTGGTGTGGTCGAACATCCCGAGGAGCAGGTCTACACCGGTTGCAGAGTTTCCGCCAAACTTGTAGGTCTTATGAATTTGCTCAGGCGTGAGCTGCGAAACCTGCGCGATGGCTTTCTCATAAGAAGACTTCACGTAGGCAATCACGTCAGCTTTGCTTTCCGACGCCGGTTTACCGGGATTCGGCTTTTCACCGGCAAAGGCGCTCAGGAAGTAAATCAAAGCTTGCGATAAATGGGTAAGCTGCCCGCCAAAACTCATCTGCCCCGGAGTTAGCTTAAAGCTATAG
>JAFAZU010000509.1 GCA_019239585.1 Acidobacteriaceae bacterium | reverse complement strand
GTTGGGATGTCGGTCGAGCCTTGAATCGTGGCATGGCCACGCAGGGCAAGAATGCCGCCTCCGGGCCTCCCGATATTGCCTAGGAGAAGCTGCAAAATGCCGGCAGCCCGGATCATCTGTGCGCCGACGGAATGGTGTGTCCAGCCGACGGCGTAACAAAAGGCGGTAGTACGCTCACGCCCGGAGTTTTTGCAGAGCGCTTCGGCAATTTTGTAGAACTGCTCCTGAGGGAGGCCGCAGACCTCCTGCACCATCTCCGGCGTATAACGTTTGAAGTGGCGCTTCAGGACCTGAAAGACGCACATAGGGTCCTGAAGAGTGGGATCACGGCGCTCTGACTTTGCCTTACTCTGCTGGAAATTGGCGACGCGCTCGGCGTGCGACTCGGGCACGCGCTGGCCTTCCTGCATCTGACTATCACCGTCGAACTCGTAGCTCCAAGTGCTTGTTTCGTACTGCGCCTGCTTTTCGTTCCAACCGCTGAAAAAGCCGTCTAAATCTTCTGTATCTTTAAAGTCCTTTGATACGATCTCGGCGGCATTGGTGTAGGCGACAACGTAATCTTTGAAGTACTTCTCATTCTCAATAACGTACGAGATGAGGCCGCCCAGAAAGGCAATATCGCTGCCAGCCCGGATGGGGGCGTGTATGTTCGCCATCGCGCTGGTACGGGTGAAACGCGGATCAACGTGAATGATCGTAGCCCCACGCTCCCTGGCTTGCACGACCCAGCGAAAACCGACCGGATGCGCCTCCGCCATATTCGAGCCTTCAATCAGGATGCAATCCGCATTTGCCAGATCCTGTAACGCTGTAGTGGCGCCGCCTCTTCCAAACGAGGCCCCCAGACCGGGGACCGTAGAAGAGTGTCAAATACGGGCCTGATTTTCGATCTGTATAATGCCGAGCGAAGTCCACAACTTCTTGAGGAGGTAGTTTTCTTCGTTGTCGAGCGTTGCGCCGCCCAGGTGCGCCATGCTCAGAGTACGGTTGACGTATTCGCCCCTTTCGTTGGTCGTTTCCCAGTGTTCGTCGCGAGCTTGTTTGATACGCTGCGCGATCATTTCCATGGCCTGATCGAGTGGAATTACTTCCCACTCGGTGCCGTATGGCTTGCGGTAGAGCACCTGTTGAACGCGATGCTGGCCAGTGACGAGCTGGAAAGTGGCGGAGCCTTTCGGACACAGGCAGCCTTCGGAGATCGGGGAATCCGGATCGCCTTCAATATCAACGATACGCTCGTTTTTTACATAAACTAACTGGCCGCAACCGACGGCGCAATAGGGGCAAATGGATCTAACCACTTTATCTACACCACGAGTGCGCGGCTGAAGAGCGCGGGTGCGATCTGACGCAGAGGTTTCACCAGCGGCGTGCAGATCACCCTTTTCTATTTGTCTGAATACGGGCCAGTCGGTTATTTTCGGCAAACGATCCATTTGTGAATTCTCTTTTCATAGTGGCCCAATGGAACCACCTATGCCTACGAGTACTTTTAGCATGCATCACTTGAGCAATCATCTGCGTCACACATCGAGCAAGGCTGGTTAGTTATGAATCGTT
The DNA here is from genome assembly GCA_019239585.1 of Acidobacteriaceae bacterium. Lineage (GTDB taxonomy): Bacteria > Acidobacteriota > Terriglobia > Bryobacterales > Bryobacteraceae > Bog-105. Next base: position 2,015 of record JAFAZU010000509.1, on the reverse strand, counting down.
GGGGACTTGCAGCAGCGGGAGTCCTGTTACAGATCGCTTTAGGCGCGGTGTATGCCTGGAGCGTGTTTCGGGTTCCCTTATCAAAGCAGTTCGGGTGGACGATTTCGCAGGTGAGTTTGACGTTCACCATTGCCATATTTGCCCTGGGTTTTGCGGCTTTTTTTGCGGGGCTTTGGCTGAATCGGGTGGGTCCGCGCGTGGTAGCCATAACGGGCGGCGCTCTTTACGGGATCGGCGTAGCGCTCGCCAGCTTGGCAAACCACAACCTGACATGGCTGTACTTGAGTTACGGCGTAATTGGCGGTATCGGCTTGGGATTCAGTTACATTGTGCCGGTAGCGGTGCTAGTGAAATGGTTCCCGGACCGGCGCGGACTGATTACGGGCGTGGCGGTGGGCGGATTTGGCGCGGGCGCATTGGTGACAGCTCCAGTCGCAACACGGCTGATAGCGAGCGTGGGCGTGCTGCCGACGTTTCTGTATTTGGGCATTACCTATCTGATTGTGACGGTGATTTGCGGGTTCTTTATGCAGAATCCTCCCCCTGGCTGGAAACCTGCGGGTTGGAATCCAAGTGCTACGCAAACGGCACAGCGGTCCGCACGAGATTACGCTCTGGGTGATGCGGTCAGGAGCTGGCAGTGGTGGGTGCTTTGGGGATTGCTGTTCTTGAATACGTCCGCTGGTATTTCGCTGATTTCGCAGGAGGCGCCAATGTTTCAGGAGTTAGCGAAAGTGAGCGCCATCACGGCTGCCGGAATGGTGGGGGTGGTTTCTTTCGGCAACGCGCTGGGACGAGTGTTTTGGGCCTGGTTATCTGACCTTGTGACGCGGCGGATGACGTTCGTCATTATGTATCTGCTGCAAGTCGCCTTATTCTGGATTTTGCCGAGCTTGCACACAGTGGGGATCATCACGATTGTTTCGTTTCTGATTCTAATGTGTTACGGCGGCGGATTCGGGACGATGCCCGCCTTTACGGCAGATTACTTCGGAGCAAAGAATGTTGGTCCGATCTACGGGTTGATGCTGACGGCCTGGAGTTTCGCCAGCGTGTTTGGGCCGGTGCTGATTGCCCAAACGCGGCAGTCCACCGGGGTGTATGGCGGAGCGCTGCACATCATCGCGGTGGTGCTTCTCTTGTCAGTCGTTCTGCCGCTGATTGTGCGGCCGCCTAGGGCGAGAGTGGAGATGGGTGAGCCAACAGGATCGAGAATGCGGTAATAAGCTTCGGCATATATCTGCCGACTAATCCGTTTCAGTTGTGGTATTCCCCTATTACGATAACCGGAATAGCGATTTCCACTGCTTGGCGCAGAGTTTACTGTATTGCTGAATCGCCCTCCGCCACCGCCGAAAGCCCATTAGTATCCAGAATCACTTCCAAGCCTCCGGCTCGATTCGCTCGAACTCTTCCTCAATGATTTGATTAATCCTGACTGTCTCATCGTGAAGGTCGCGCAATCCACCAAACATATTCATCCAGGGTTGTTTTCAACGTCGTGCGCCCGCAGCTTTTCCACTAGCGCCGCCGAGATGAACACCTGTAGAGGCATGCCTTGTTCGGCAGCAACCGCTTCAGCATGGTGGAGCAAGGTTTCCCGGATATCAACCGTAGTCTTCACTAAGTTTGTGTACTCCCATATTATGAATCATCGAGCTTTTCCTCTTGACTATCTACAACGATGCGGTTTATTGTAGATAATCATAGAGAGATAGCTTGGGTAAACCGACTGATCTCGTGCAGGGCACGCTGGACCTGCTGATTTTAAAGACGATCTCGCTGGAACCGACGAATGGGTGGGCAATTGCCAAGCGGATTGCCCAGGTCTCACAGGATGTTTTGCAAGTTCAGCAGGGCTCGCTTTATCCGGCTTTGCACCGGTTGGAACACCAGGGTTGGATTCGGGCGGACTGGAAGGAGTCTGAAAACAATCGCCGCGCGAAGTATTATTCGCTGACAGCGGCGGGACGGAAACAGTTGAAGGCCGAACTGGAGCAGTGGCGGCGGCTTTC
>JAFAZU010000653.1 GCA_019239585.1 Acidobacteriaceae bacterium | reverse complement strand
CCATATCGTCCTTCAATCGAGCTGATGTTTTCTTGCAGCTGAGCCAATTCCCGCTCCATGCGCCCCATTGCTTCGGGAGTCATGCCTTTCACGCGTTTCGGTCGACTCGCGTTTACGAGCTGGTCTTGGGGAGTACTCACATAAATTGCAGAAGCGTAAGGCGCCGAGTAGTTATTTGCATTGATCAGCAGTTCGGCAGCCTCGATTTGCCTAAGCGGATTCATTTTCTTGAGCACTTCGAACGTTCTTACTGGGCAAGGTTTGTCCTTTAAGAGACTCAGGGCTTCGGCGCACACTCCTTCGAGCATACGAACGCGCCGCTGAAGGGATCCGACGTTGATGTTTAGGGCCCTGGCCAGCCGTTCCTGAGAGACACCATTCGCGATGGCTCGCTTCATCATGTGATGCTCTTGAACAGCAGCCAAGCGACTGATGCGTTTATTGTAGGTATAATCCTCGTCGTCGATTGAGATTAAGCACTCAACCTCCGTCTTCCCCAGATCTTTCAGAATTTCGACGCGCAGGTGTCCGTCCAGCAGAAGATAGCTATCGGACAAGTCCCTATGGCGAGTGACGACCGGCAATTCAACTAAGCCAACCTCCGCGATTGAGGCCGCGATCTGGCGATATTTCTGGCTCTCTTTTACGGACTTACGAAGGGCTTTGACAGGTAAAATCTTCGATATTGGCACGGCGATGCACTCTGGCTCGAAGCCGAATTTTACCGACGGTTGCTGCAGTTTCCTTGAGCTGTTCATGACATCAGGCCGCCAGCCTCTCATGCAAGTCGCGTGGTATGTCGTTTAGCCCTTCTGCCCGCAACAGGTTCACGAAGTTGTCGTCGAGCCGCAATGCCCGAAGAGCTTCGACTACAAAAAGTAATCGGCTCTGAGTAAGCTCCGCCTTTTTGATAAGCACCTTTTGGCGGTCCGCTTCCTGCCGGTAAATGCGCATCAGCGCAACGGTGCTGAGTGAACGCTTGCCTCCATGGCGGCGGGCCAGCCCCTGGTCACGAATCAGTCCTCCCGTATGGGACCGTCGTTCAAGAATGCGGCGAACCTTGACCAGCTTCCTGCCGCGGAGTTTCTTTTCGTCATAGACACGGGTGAGGACACTCTGAATTTCAGAGTCGCTAGAACGAGCGATTTCTATTGCCAGCCTGATCGGCATCAGGCCCATCTCGACTGCTGAGATGAGACGTTGCTCGCCTTTGTCAAACAGTTCGCCCAATAATCCGACCCATTCGGCGGTTACGCCAATTTTGCTCGCGATCGTGGCATCGTCATAACCTCGCTTTCGCAAGGTTTCGACAGCCTGCATTAATTCGAGCGGTCGGTGTCGCCGTCGAGCAAAGTTCTCAACAAGACTCATGATCATGCAATCTGGATCAGCCGCATCAACAACCAAAGCTGGTATTTGGGACACCTTCAACTCGGCGAAGGCTTCGAGCCTACCTTGACCGCATACGAGGTTGAAGCTGACCTGCCCATCATCTCCAATCCTGCGGGTGACAGTAACCGGGCGTTTGAGGCCAACCCGCGCAATATTGTCTATGATCTCTTCGAAGTTACGTCTACTGCGCACACGTGGGTTCAGCACCGTCACTCGATCAAGCGGTATGAGCTCCACGCGCCGAACCTCACTGTGCGTCATGCCGCCTCCGCAAATTGCGAACGAGCTGCCATACCAAAGAAGAAATCCAGAGTTTCGAAGCGATAGGCGTCGACAGACAGGCCATTTCGCTCAGCAAGCAGTAGGCGAGGTATACTCATGTCGATACTGGGAAGTACGTAGTAATCATAGGGCGATCGATTATCCGCATCGATACGGACCGCAACCGTCACATCCGGGAGCAAACCGGTGTCTAGACGCAAATGCCAGCGCATCGCACCGGCTTGCGTAAAACGCGCACGCGCAACAATAACTGAGGCCGTATACTCGGAATTGACAGTAAGCAGATCGTTTGCCTCGCTGCGTTCGACCCTACCGCCAGCTTTCTTGATACCTTCCACGACGTCGTTCACAACGTGGGGATGCATTTGGCGAAGAAGTCGATTTATTTCGAGATAATGATAGTCACGATGGGGAGTAAATCCGATGAGCTTGTAAGCTCGGATGAGAGTACCAAATCTACTGCGATAAACGCTGCTAGAGGGCATGTCTTCGCATTCATCAATGATCAAACCCGAAAGCGCCCCCTTGTTCTTCAGCAAGGTCCTCAAAAGCTCCAGCAACTCGTCATTACTGAACTTCCGGCAGCGCTCTTCAATTATGAGACGTGCTTTTTCAAAGGTGTCGACATCAATCAAAGATTCAAAGACACCGTTTGATCGCACCCACATGTCCGACGGATTGGCGACGCGCTGGCGCTTCAATTTGAAAGAAATCCGATTATAGACGTTATTGCCGATGTACTTTTCATTGGTGAGAACCTGATGGACAGTCCCACGCGTCCACAGACGACCGAGATCCGTGACTATGTTCTTCTTGTTTAAGGCTTCAGCAATCTCGATTTCTCGCATACCGTTTTCAACGAAGGCCCGGTAGATGTGTTGAACTATTTCGACTTCGTGAGGTGGTCCTGGTACGAGAACAACGCGATCGCTTTGCAGTCCCTTACGCTCGCCAAAATTGAGCATGCCCTTTGCATTGCGGGCCTCGTCAATCAGAAGCCTCCGTAGGCCAAAACCGGGCGTTCCCCCCTGACGAAATCCAAGTTCCACGAGTCGGCACTGTCCAGCAAAGACTTTTACGGAAAGCTCGCGGCTATACTCGCCAGCCATGACGCGTTTGACGGTCTTCAAAAGACTTGAGCCAATACTGCCGTCATTCTCAAACTGTTCGGCACAATAGTGTACGGTAATTCCCGCGCGTGCGCACTCATGTTCGTAGTACGCGCCTTCGTCCGCGTTCTGAAAGCGCCCCCAACGGCTGACATCGTAAACCAAAATGAATTCAAAATCGGCCTGGCCAGACTTAACGACATGCATCAGATTTTGGAGAGCTTCTCGGCCATCCAGCCGCAATCCACTTTTTCCAGCATCCTCGTAAGTCCGAATAACTTCGATAGCGCGGCGCTCGGCATATTTCCGAATGACAGCGAGTTGGTTTTCGGTCGAATATTTTTGATGGTCCGTTGACATGCGCACATATGCGATCGCACGGGTCGGCACGCGCCCTTCCTCGTCCGTTGCGGATGTTCGCACACTCCGCATGACCCAAAGGCCTTTTTGCTCCGCCGCTTGCTGCGGCGCTGTGATCGAAGACTTTTTGATCACCGCGAGAGTAGCGAAAGGAGGTCGGAATGTCTTTTCCAAAAATGGGTAAAACGATTCCAATCCCGAGAGGCGCGTTCGCCAGAATGATTGCTCTCTCGCTCAGAACCTCCCTTAACGGGAGTCGTGCGGCAATAAAGACTGCTGCGGCCTGGACCGGAGCCAATGAACGGACAGTCAAGAATTGGTTCGCCGGCCGCGCCGGCCCGAGCGGCGATCACTTTGCTGGATTGGTCCTCCATTCGGATGTTGTTTTGAATGAATTTCTTCAGCTGACGGGTCGGCGACCCGGGGTGAGCGGATTACAGATTATGGAAGCCATCGAGGTGATGCGGGGAGCGTTGGG
>JAFAZU010000489.1 GCA_019239585.1 Acidobacteriaceae bacterium | reverse complement strand
CCGAAGTGGACGGAAGTTTGGTCGCACGTCAATTTGGGAAAGATTTTTGATGTGAGCGGCCAGCGCGACCGTGCTGTGAATGAATATAAACTGGCCATCCGTACTCACGACAATACAGGCGGCGCGCAGGACGAAGCCGGGCGCTACTCCACCAAGCCGTACGAACAGAAGGATTCCGAAACATAACACTTGCTGCCTCGGGCCATTGGGAGCAATCCTAGTTCCTTCGGTGTAGAAAATGTTAGGAATACTGGCGGACGTTTTGCACTACTTTCTTGGGAGCAGTTGAACTTTGAGATCATATTTCGCCGTCACTTTACAAGCTCGGAGCAGGTGTTAACCTGAAGATGTCCGGGAAAGGGGACACTTTGGACGATAGACTAAAAGAGTTGATGCAGGAACTTGGCAACGCCATTAATGAATCGCTTTCCGATTCGGACCGCATTGCGGGCGCTATTGGCGAGATCAAGCGCGCCGGCTACGACGTCTTTTTAGTTCTGGAAGCAACGATCGGCTTCAATAAACGCGAGGACGGAGAAGATACCGAAGCTGAGTCGTCCGTGTCCTTCGAGTCGGATGGAACCATCAATCTGACCTCACAGGACCAAAAATTTCTGCGAGCCCTCAAGATTTCCATTGAGGATGATCAGAAATAGCTGTCTACCTCAAGCAATTAACTCTTTGTAAACTGCATACGTCTCGCGCACAGTACGAGCCCAGGGATACTGGCGCGCACGCGTCATCCCTTTGTTCCGCAATTGATCCCTGAGATCGGGATTCTGCATTAACTCCCTCAAGTTTTCTGCTAGGACATCTGTGTCGAAGGGGTCTACGAGGATCGCTGCGTCGGCGGCGATCTCTGCCAACGCGGGCCGGTTGGAAGTGAGTACTGAAACTCCGTGTGCCATGGCTTCCAGCACGGGCATGCCGAATCCCTCATCAAGGGATGGAAAGGCGAAAATACTGGCGCGTGCGTACAACTTCTCTAACTCTTCCGGTTGAACGTAACCAGTTACTTCGATTCTGTCCCGTTTCCGGCTGCGGTCGATTCGTTCGGCGATCTCCGCTCCTCCATAACCTCCTGGTGCACCTGCTAGAATCAGCTTCCAATCGGAACAGTTTGCCGCTTCAAAGGCTTCGAGCAGCCGAACGACATTTTTACGCACTTGCAAAGCACCGACAAACAAAACGACCCTTTCGCGCGGTAAGGAAAGGTCCAAAGAAAGTTGATGAACACCATGCGGCACCACACGAATCCGCGAGGTGGGAACTTTCAGCAGATCGTGTACCTGGTCCGCCGTAAATTGAGACACAGCGACAATCAGGTCGGAATTGGTGGCGGCGCGTTTCGCTTGTTTCGTGAAGCGGGCTCGGAATTCACGTGTGGAATATTCGGCGCTGATAACGAACAGATCGTGAAACGTAGAGACTACTGCTGGGGCTGGCCGCCAATCAACCCGCTGGTTGAGGGCATGAAAGAGATTCGGTCCCATTATCGGAAAAGGCCATTGAAGCAGACGTGAACGGACATTAGGGAACTTTGTATTTTGCCGCTTGCACCATTGCTTAGGCCGGTAGCAATGCAGAAACTCATCCTGGGGGTAAAGCGCCGCTAAGCCCTGCAGCAACTCCCGTGAGTAAACGGCAATACCGGACGGATGAGGATGGACGCTGTAAGTGGCATCGAGGGCGATCCGCACCCTACCAATCTTACAAACCGTACTCCTTTAGCTTGCGGTAGAGCGTGGTGCGTCCGATCCCCAGCATGGCTGCTGCTACGGTCCGGTCGCCTTTGGTGTAGTCAATAGCATGCACGATGGCTCGCTTCTCGACTTCCGCCAGGGGAATAATGCCTTGACTTTCGAAGAGGCCGCCGAATGGAGAAGCGGCTGTTGCCTGGTGAGCGGCCTTCAAGCTGCGCTCAAACGATCGGTTAACTACTGGGGAGGGCAGATCGGCGGGCGTAATCCAGGGTCCGGAGTTCATGGCTACCATCTGTTGAACGGCATGCTCCAGCTCCCGGATATTTCCCGGCCAGTCGTATGCGCATAACGAGTCCATCACTTCTGTGCTGATCTGATGCCCGTTTCCGTGGCGGTTTAAAAAATGTAAGACCAGCGCCGGAATATCTTCTTTCCGCTCACGCAGGGGGGCGAGCCGTAAGCGCATCACGTTCAAACGATAATAAAGATCCTGGCGAAAACGTCCGGCTTCTACTTCCTTCGCTAGATCACGGTTGGTTGCGGCAATAACCCGGAAGTTCGAGCTTCGTTGCGCCAACCCGCCTACGGCGCGAAATTCCTTTTCCTGCAGCACACGCAACAGTTTTTGCTGCATCTCCAGCGGCAGTTCTCCCACTTCATCAAAGAAAGCGGTTCCGCCGTTGGCCGCATCGAGCAATCCGAGTTTCTGGTTGTGCGCTCCAGTAAATGCGCCTTTCGCGTAACCGAAAAGCTCACTTTCCATCAGCGGCCCTACTAGCGAGGAGCAATCCACCACCACAAACGGCCCGCGCGCCTCCGTACTGTGGATCGCGCGCGCCACTACTTCTTTGCCGGTACCGGTTTCGCCTAGCACGAGAACCGGAAAGCGCGTTCTGCCCATTCTGGTGACAAGCTTATGGACTTGGCGCATCAGGGGCGAATTACCTACCAGCGAGGAAAGCGGCGAGACATCAAGAGCAATTTGCGGCTTCACGGAAAGATTAGGGTTGCGTACAGGGAGTGGCGAAACGATCGGAAAATTCTCCGGCTCTAGCGGGAAGACGGCGGTTGCGATGGAGAAGCGGGCGGCGCGCCGGGAATTGTTTCATCCAGGCGGACGACAAACCCGCCTTTGCCCTCTGCATTTAACTGATCGGCTAACTGTTGCGCTCCCACAATCGACCGCTCCTTTCCGACAAGCACGCGATACAAAGGCGCATTCCCTTGCTTGATCGCGAGCTGAGCGGACCCGAATCGTTGCGCATACTCCGTCCGAACGCGTTCGGCGTTGGCGTAGACGGCAAATGCTCCTATCTGAACTGTATAGAAATCGTCGGACGGAATGTCGGCGGGCGCTGCAATCACTTCGAGTCGTACTGGTCCTACTCCAGGACCCAGTAAATCAATCTGCCGCGCCGCCGCCTTTGAAAGATCAATGATCCTGCCATCCACAAAGGGGCCGCGATCGATCACTCGCACATCTACAGTTTTACTGTTTTGCAGATTGGTGACGCGCAGCCATGTGTTGAAAGGGAGGACGCGATGCGCGGCAACAAGAGTTTCCATGTCGTATATTTCACCGTCGGCTGCCGGCCGACCATGATACGGAATGCCGTACCAGCTTGCTACTCCCGTTTCCGTATGGCCGACAGTGACAGGCGCGGGGTGCTTCGACGATTCGCTCCCTGCCTTCGATGCCGTGCGTGCCGGTTGCGGCGCTGAAGGCACCCGAGCGACTTTATGTTTTCGCCCGCAGGCTGGAAACAAAAAGAGGCATGCTGCCATTGCAGCTATGGGAATTCGATCCTTTTTTAAAAGCGTCATGGCGAATAGAAAAAAATACAAAGATCGGAACGCCGTCACCTATGAGGATACTCGCATCGAGTCACTTTAGGAAGACGCAAGAGGGCCCGCGGGAGGGTAAAA
>JAFAZU010000465.1 GCA_019239585.1 Acidobacteriaceae bacterium | reverse complement strand
TTTTGTGTTTAAGACCTCAGCAGATCCGTTTGCCGGGCGGGTTACTTACTTCAAAGTGATGTCCGGCACGGTAAAGGATGATGCCAACTTAACGAATATGCGGAGTAATGGGCAGGAGCGTTTAGCGCATATTGCTACTCCCTTTGGAAAAACTCTGCAGCCCATTCCAGAGTTGCGCGCTGGCGATATTGGCGCAGTGGCAAAGCTGAAAGACACGCTGACCGGCGATACGCTCTGCGAGAAAACAAACTGCGTTGTGTATTCGATTGTGCAAACGCCCGAGCCTTCCATTGCCTATGCGATCTCCGCTAAGACGCGCAATGACGAGGACCGCTTAAGCACCGCTCTTACAAAGATGCTGGAGGAGGACCGGTCCCTTCGCTTTTACCGTGATCCGCAGACAAAGGAGTTCCTATTGGCGGGCAACGGGCAGCAACACCTTGAAATCGTGGTAAGCCGTTTGCGCCGGCGTTATGGGGTCGAGGTGGAATTGAAGGCTCCGAAGATTCCGTATCGGGAAACAGTACGCGGGTCCGCCAGCGTGCAAGGCCGGCATAAAAAGCAGACCGGGGGACATGGGCAATTTGGGGATTGCTGGATTAAGCTGGAACCTTTGGCGCGAGGCGAGAAGTTTCAGTTCGTCAACGACATTTTTGGCGGTGCGATTCCCAGGCAGTTCGTACCGGCAGTTGAGAAGGGCATTTTAGAAGCGGCTGAACATGGATACGTCGCCGGATATCCGGTAACGGACTTCAAAGTGACTCTTTACGACGGTTCTTACCATGATGTGGACTCGTCGGAAATGGCCTTTAAACTGGCAGGCCGCAAAGCATTTCGCGCCGCTATGCAGCAAGCTCGACCGGCGCTTCTGGAACCAATCATGCAAGTGGAGGTGGAAACTCCCACAGAATTTGCCGGTGACCTGATGAGCGATTTCAACAGCCGCCGGGGTCGTATTTCGGGTATGGATCTGAAGGGCAACGTGCAGAGTATCCGCGCACAAGTACCTATGTCGGAGATGCTCAACTACGGAAATGATTTGATCTCAAAAACGCAAGGGCGAGCTTCCTTCCATATGGAGTTCGACCACTACGATTATGTTCCCGCGCAGCAGGCCGAAAAGATTATCGCCGAAGCGAAGGTGCATATGCACGCTGCGGAAGAAGAGTAAACGCTGGAGGATTGCTTCCAAAAGCCTGCTGATAGTTGGCTTAAGCGGACGAGATGGTCGCCATTTTATTGCGCAAAGGAAGGTTTATGCAGCTTTCTCATTCTCGTCTTGTGTCAGTGAACTCAATCCTGTGCGCCGCTAAGGCGGATCGATTGAATTCGAATCCCGTCCAACTTCCGGGCTTCCGATACAGATCTATCGTTATACGTACGAGGACAACATGGCGGATCTGGAGAAGAAGCGGATTTGAACGAAATAGAAGCGGCAGATGCTTCCTGGGGCATAATTGAGCAGTAGTGGGCCCCAGTTCAGTGTCGCGTCACAGGCAGATTCCCTGACCGATTCTAGCGACGGACAGCGCCACGATGATCACAGATATGTTTATTTCGAGATTAAGACGCAAAACAAATACGTGTTGCTCTACACTAGGCCATTCGGAAGAGTACTCGAATTATTAATAGGGGCTTGCGGACGCAAGGCGGATCAAGGCTCCCGGAATGCCGACGGCGTGCGGAATCCGTACCGACGCCCAGCTTTGGTCAAACAACCGTGCTATTAGCATCGCCGTGCCGTTTTCCTCGCCAGCGGGCCACGCCTACAAGGCCGAGGCTCAGCAGAAGGAGGCTGGATAGTTCCGGCACGGTCGATGCCGTTAAGGTCGCATCACCGGCAGCGGTCAAGCTGAATCCGCCCCGGGTTGTGTTGAAGGTCTCCCCGGCATTAACAAAGGAAGGGCTAGAGACAGGCCCGAGAGACGTTCTCAAATCGTAGGTGGCAAAAGCGGGATTTTGCAGGTCAAGCACATCGGAACCGGCTGAGAGATCCACGATTCCGAAAGCCTGCTCCAGCTGGTGATCAAACACCGCCAAAGTGTCAGTAAAGCTTGCCGTGCCCACACCAACTACCGTCACGAGCGCCGTCCCGGGAGAGTTAACCAATATGCCGGGACTGAAATTGGAGACATTGGTTGTGTCGCCAGCAAACGTAATCGTGACGAGAGCATTCGTAAACGAGCTAGCGCCAAGCTTACCCGTGCCCATAGTTTGCTCGGTATAAGTAATGGCAGAAGCGGCGGCATGCCCGACTGCTCCGAGCAAGCTGCCGAATACAGCGAAAAAGTAACCGCTTTCCTGATTATTGTCCTCATCTGGTCAGCAATATTGAAGAGTATAGGTCTTGGTGGGCTGGGCGTCAACTCAAATCTAGGGGTAGAGGTGCTACAGAACTATGCCACACACCTTGGTCTAGGAGGGAACGTGCGAAAGCACCATAAAGTTTTGTCGCGTCGGCATCCCTCTCTCTACCGCTTTGATGATGCTCTTTTCGGATTTCGGTGCAGCCTGGAGTGTGTTAATAGAGCTACATCTCTCTTGCACACCATGTTGTAAAGAGGCAGTACTAGTTTGATCCCAAACCAGACTAAAAACCACGCTACCGGCTGCTCTGAAATGCTAGGATATGTAGGATCGGTGCCAGCCCATCCCCCTTTTAGGAGAAAGTCGTGAGTAGGTTATTCCGCTTTTGCGCCATTTTGGCCGTGACATCGTGGGCGGTCCGAGCGGAGGGCTGGGCTTGCGTTAACTGCCAAGATGTACCGGCGGCGATCCAAGCTGTTTTCGAAAAGCCCTTGTACAAGGATGCTGTATGGGGACTTCAGGTCATCGACCTAGACACGCAAGAACACCTCATCGACTTGGAACCACATCGGCAATTTTTTATCGGCTCGGTGCGCAAGATCTTTTCTGTCGGGGAGTTGTTGAACGAAGTCGGGCCGCCACACCGGTACAACACGCCGGTCTACCGCCGCGGCTCGATCGACAACAAAGGCGTGCTGCACGGTGATCTCATCCTGGTCGCCTCCGGTGACCTGACGATGAATGGCCGGACAAATCCCGACGGAAGTATCGCCATTAGTGACTACGACCACAACGAGGCTAATAGCCCTGTTTTGGGTAATGCGGTCCTCACCAAGCCCGATCCGCTGGCCGGTTATGAGGAGTTGGCACTCCAGATCGCGCGCCTCGGAATCAAAGAGATTACGGGTGACGTCATTATCGACGACCGGCTCTTTCAACCATTCGACTTCCGAGAAGAGTTCAATGTTAAACCAATTTTCGTGAATGATGATGTAGTGGATCTGCAGATTCAACCAACCACCGTCGGCAACTTGGCTTCTGTGGCCTCGCGTCCCGTATCTGCCGCTTTGGGAGTTGAGAACAGATTAGTGACAAGTGGACCTGCCTCGGACTTTACTCTCCGCATCCTTCCCGAGTTACCCGCGTGCATCGGCGAACCTGTCTGTAACTCAGCCGTAACGGGACAAATTCCGTCCGACTTTGTTCCGCCGCTTACCAAACAG
>JAFAZU010000397.1 GCA_019239585.1 Acidobacteriaceae bacterium | reverse complement strand
CTGCGGAAAATCACGAAGCAGCTTGTGACCTATCAGCGGCCGGACGGGGTTCCGCTTTCGTTTACGTTATATCTGCCGCCGGGGTATCAGAAAGGAACGCCCCTCCCTACAGTCGTGTGGGCTTACCCGTATGAGTACACGGACGCTAGTACAGCGGGGCAGATTTCCGGATCCACCAAGCGATTCACGACAATTATGGGAGCGTCCCCCCTCTTTTTTGCTTTGCAGGGGTACGCGGTTTTATTTAATGCAGCGATGCCGGTTATTGGCGACCCGGCCACGTTCAATAATACGTATCTCGAACAGATTGTGATGGACGCTAAAGCGGCAATTGATAAGGCGGCGGGTATGGGCGTGACGGACCCGGCGCGAGTGGGCGTGGGCGGCCATAGTTACGGGGCGTTTATGACGGCTAATTTGCTGGCGCATTCTACCCTGTTCAAAGCGGGAGTTGCTGAAAGCGGCGCTTACAACCGCACGCTGACTCCTTTTGGCTTTCAAACGGAACGCCGGACCATTTGGGAAGCTCCGGAGACCTATTTGAAAATGTCGCCATTTCTATCGGCGGACAAGATTAAAAGCGCGCTGCTTCTGATTCATGGCGAGGCGGACGACAATACGGGGACGTTTCCGATCCAGTCAGAAAGGATGTATGCGGCAGTGCGCGGGAATGGCGGGATAGTGCGTTTAGTGACGCTGCCGTATGAGGCGCATGGGTATCGAGGGCGGGAATCGATTGAGCATGTGCTTTATGAGGAGATTTCCTGGTTTGATAAATACCTCAAAGGGGCCGGCGCGAATGGAACATTCAACGCGACTTTGCAGTAGTAATATCTGTGAGAATTCTTCTTTTTAGCGGTAAAGGCGGTGTCGGCAAAACCAGCGTGGCAGCAGCTACGGGCATTCACTTGGCAGAGATGGGAAAGCGAACGCTGGTCATCAGCGTTGACCCGGCGCATAGTCTGGCGGATTCGTTTGACCTTGGCGGAGCTTTATTTCATGCCGACACTTCGGAGCCGCTCCCAGTGGCCGAGCGGCTGTTCATCCAGGAAGTTAACATCAACCATGAGATCAAGCATTATTGGAACGATATTTCCGCTTATCTGACGGCGGTGCTGCGCACCAGTGGGTTGAGCGGCGTGCAGGCGGAAGAGATGGCGATTTTTCCAGGGATGGAAGAGTTAAGCGCCATGATGTACGTCAACCAATACCGCAAAGGTAGTGAGTTTGACGTCATGGTTCTGGATTGCGCTCCCACGGCGGAATCGCTACGGTTTGTCAGCCTTCCTACGACGCTTGACTGGTACATGAAGCATATTTTTGGGTTTCAGCGCAGTTTGCTGAAGGCGGTGCGGCCCTTGGCGAACCGGCTGACTCCGGTGGAATTGCCTCCCGATAGTTACTTTCGTAACATTCAGAGCTTATTTGAAAAGATCGAGGGGATTGACACCGTGCTGCAAGATGCCGCTCTGACGAGTGTGCGCCTGGTAACGAATGCGGAGAAAATGGTTCTGCGCGAGACGCAGCGGGCGTTTGTTTATTTTTCGCTGAATGGGCTGGTGGTGGATGCTATTGTAGTGAACCGTCTGCTGCCGGACGAAGTACAGGATTCGTTTTTTGACGGGTGGCGGCAGGCGCAGCGGGAGACGCTAGCCGAAATTGAGCAATATTTTGCTCCGGTGCCGGTCCGGAAGGTGCCCATGTTCCGGGACCAGGTATTAGGGTATGAGCGACTGCGGCGGTTAGCTTCGGCTTTGTATGATGATGGAGAGGACCCGTCAGCGATCAGTCGAAGCGCTCCTCCGTTTTCTTTCGTGCGCGAGGGAGAAGGTTACCGAGTGGAGTTGGACCTGCCTTTTACGGAAAAAGGAGAGGTGGGCTTATTTAAAAAGAATGATGAGCTGGTCGTCCAGGTAGGCACGGTACGACGGCATATAGGGCTTCCGACAACTATGACGGAACTTCAGCCTCGCAAAGCTCGTCTTTCTGGGCGTAAACTAGTGGTAGAGCTAGGAGGCAAACAAATATGAGTGGCGAACAGACAATGGGCGGAAGCGCACGGACTTATCCCAATGTGGATGCGTTCTGCGATGCGCTGCGTGACGGTTTACGCCAGGCAGCGGACGCCGTGACGCCGCCGGAAGCGGCTATGGAGCATTTTCGTCAGTCCCGGATTGAGTTCTTGATGGGTGTTCGCGAATTGCTCAATCACCGGATTGACCGCATGTCGCGCCCGAAAAACGCGGGCGCAAGCGTTGTAGTGGAGTAGATCGTAATAACCCAGAATTGGCCGTGCGCGCCGTGTTCGTTCCGGCGTGAGGTGAGTTGTGTCGGTTTTTGCTCCTAGGCGCAGCTCCTCAGTGCCCAATCCCGTTTCGGGAGGTTCCGTTAGGAGCAGGTATCTTCCCCGGCAACTCGCGTCTGCTGATCACATGATCCACCATGCCGTACTCCCGCGCCTGTTGCGCATCCAGAATGTAGTCGCGGTCCACATCCCGCTGAATCTTCTCTAACGGCTGCCCGGTGGCTTCCGCCAGGATGTGATTGAGAATGTCCCGAGTTCGCAGGATGTCGCGCGCTTGTATGTCGATATCGGCAGCTTGGCCACCTAAACCGCTCGCGTGAGGTTGATGAATGAGAACACGCGAAAAGGGCAGAGTGTAACGCTTGCCCTTGGTCCCGGCCGCGAGTAGGACCGCTGCCATAGAGGCGGCCTGTCCCACGCAGTACGTCACAATATCAGGCTCAACCAGATTCATAGTGTCCAGAATGGCCAGCCCGGACGTGGTGACACCGCCTGGCGAGTTGATATACAACGAGATGTCTTTCTCGGGATCTTCCGCCGCCAGAAAGAGCATCTGCGCGATTACCAGATTGGCGACGTTGTCGTCAATCGGCGTTCCGATAAAAATAATGTTCTCTTTTAAGAGCCGCGAGTAGATGTCGTAGGAGCGTTCGCCCCGCGAGGTCTGTTCCACTACCATCGGTACTAAATTCATAAAG
>JAFAZU010000379.1 GCA_019239585.1 Acidobacteriaceae bacterium | reverse complement strand
GTCCATTGCATATCTCCACCTTCCACTCCATAGACCCCGAAGAAACACGGGCTGTTTCGGATTGTGCGGAGCCAGAAGCGTAGTGACTGGATGGGCTTTTTTAGCCGGTCACTTCGTTTGCGGCTCTGTTTGGTGCGCTTCTGAATCAGCGTTCCAGATGTCGACGTCCCACTTCCAGTTGTCGCCCTCGCGTTTCCAGACTACTACGTATTTCATCGTGGTAGGGGAAGTCGGCTGGTTGTTGTGCAGTTCGGCGCGACCTATCTCCACGGCGGTGTCACCCGAAACCTGCATGTCCAGCGTCGAAAGCTTAACGGCTTCGATGTTCAGCGTTGCAACTGCCTGCTCCCAGAAATTGCGAATGTGATCGATTCCGGTGAGCATATCTGCCCCAGGAGGCAGTATCCGTGCCTGGGTCGTATAAACGCGCCCGAGAGCGCTGAAATCACGATTGCGAATTACGTCTGTCTCGAAAATCCGGTTTACTTGTTCCATCTCGGCATGTTTGGGATTGGAAGGCATGAGTTCTCCTGTTTCTCATCCTATTGATGTCAAAAGGGGAAACTCTGGAACAAAAACTCAAACGGCGCCCCTTGCCGCGACGGACCTCGAAATCAGCTTCCGAATTTCCGCCATCAGTTCGCCGCGTGTATACCGGCCCTTTTCCATGATGCGCTGTACGTGTCCTTTTAGCCTGAGCCGCTCTTCCACGCTCAGATCCTTGGCGGTAATCACCACAATGGGAATCGCCCGCCAGTCTTCGCGCGCGCGTATCTCGTGCGCGAACGTCAGCCCATCCATGCGGGGCATTTCCAGGTCGAGCAGGATTAAATCGGGCTTGTGCGTCTGCAATGATTCCAGCGCCTCCAGTCCATCCTCCGCTTCCACGATGAAGCAGCCCTCTTTCTCCAAAGTTTGACGCAGCAGGTTCCGCATGTCGGGGTCATCATCTACGACTAATAAGTGCCTCTGCCCGTCAAGGCAGAAGCGTTCAATGAGTTGGCGAAGCCGGTTGCGGCTCAGCGGCTTCACAATGTAATCGGCCGCGCCCAGAACGTAAGCAGTATCCTGCTGTTCTACCATGCTGACCATCACCACCGGGATGGAGCATAGCTCCGCATCAGCCTTCAAGGACGCCAGAACGGACCAGCCATCCATGTCGGGCATCAACACGTCCAGAATAATCAACTGCGGACGAAGTTCCTGCGCCAACTGCAAGCCCTCCTCACCAGTAGCCGCTGCCGCCGCCGAGTACCCTTCACGCGCCAGTGAGCGGACCAGTAGATCGCGCGTATTCAGGTCATCATCGATTACCAGCACCTGTACGGCCGAACGTGGCTCACTTTTACCTGTCTCAGCGCTGCTCGGGCGGCGCGGCGTAAACAAGACCGGCACCCGCACTGTAAAGATGGAGCCTTTCCCCGGCTCTGATTCCACTTCGATATCGCCACCCATCATACGGGCAAAGCGGCGTGATAGCGCCAGACCTAGTCCGGTACCGCCGAATTTCCGGCTTACGGCGCGGTCTGCCTGAGTGAACGGCTCGAAAATCTGTTTCAGCTTTTCGGGCTCGATCCCAATTCCGTTGTCGGAAACGCGGAACTGAAAGCATTGACTCATTTTTGCTTCTTCGCCACGGCTCACTTCCAAGCGCACCACGCCACCCTCTGTAAATTTCCCTGCATTCGACAGCAGATTTAACAGGATCTGGCGAAGCTTGGTTGAATCCGTGCGCATGAAGCCCAGGTTCGACGCTGCTTCCACTTCAAAACGGTTATCGTTCTTTTCTACTAACGGGCGTGCCGTTGCCGCTACCGCTTCCAGCATTTCGCTAACGAAAAACTCCTCCGGATGCACCTCCATTTTTCCGGCTTCAATCTTGCTGAGATCAAGAACATCGTTAATCAGTGCCAGCAGGTGTTTTCCAGCCAAGCGCACTCGCTCGAGATCGGGAATCATTTTTGCGGCGTTGAGATCCTCTGCTTCTTCCTGCAGCATCTCGCTGTAACCAATAATGGCGTTCAGCGGCGTACGCAGTTCGTGGCTCATGCTGGCCAGAAACTCGCTTTTGGCTTGGTTTGCTAAATCCGCTTCCGCCTTGGCCGCCGTCAACCGTTCCGTCATGCGCTTGCGTTCCGTGACATCGGTTCCGGAAGGGATCAAGTACTGGATCTTTCCATTCGCATCAAACATCGGCACCAGGGAGAGATCAACCGTGATAAAGCTGTTTTCACCTACTTGCGCCTCAACATCGAACCGCAAAGATTGTCCTTCACAAGCCCGCGCCGTAGCTTCCCGCAACTGCTCCTGCACGGCGGGCGAATGTCGAAACCAGTAAGCGTCCCAAACCGGCTTGCCCAGTACATCTTCGGCCTTGAGATTTGCTGAATTCAGCGCCGCACGATTGGCCTCCATCAGCGTTCCGTCCGGCTTCATCACGCCTACAAAGGTAGTAACGGAATCGAGCACATTCCGCAGGTGCTGTTCGCTGGCACGCAGGGCTTCCTCCCACCTCCTTCTGTCCGTCACGTCAACGCAGGCGCCGGTAATGTAATGAACTCGGTTGCGCTCGTCAACAAATCTCTGGCCTTTGCAAAGAAGCCAGCGCCGCGCTCCATCTGGCCTGATTACCTGGAACTCGATTTTAAGCGGAGTTCCGTTTTTGGCGCATTGCTCAAAACATTCACGAAGCTCACCACGACCGTCCGGCGGAGCCACTGCGATTAGTTGATGGAGGTGACGCGGCGCGTTGTCTCCCTCGACTCCCAACAATCCCTTGAGATTATCTCCCAGATGGAGCGCATCCGCGCGGATATTCCAGCGGAACGTGCCGGTTGCGGAGGCATCGAGCGCAGCCTGCAGCCGCTCCTCGCTTTCGCGCAGATCAGCTTGGGCTTGAAGCTGTTCGGTAATGTCTGTGTTGGTGCCGAACCAGCGCGCAATCGCGCCCGTGCTGTCGCGAATGGGTAAGGCCCGCGAAAGGAACCAACGCCATTGTCCGTCCGCCCCGCGCATCGGAAATGTGTCTTCCCAGGGCTCGCCTGTTTGTAGCGAACGGCTAAATCGAGCCACAACTCCGTCCATGTAGTCGGGGTGATGTAAGCTTTGCCAGCCCCAACCTTGCATGTCCTCGAAAGTTGTGCCCGTATAGTCGTACCAACGCTGGTTATACCAGAAGATCCAGCCGGTTTTGTCCGCCATCCAAGCCAGTTGCGGAATGGAATTGGCGAGTGTCCGGAAAAGCTGCTCCTGATGTTCAAGCGCCTCCATTGTCTGCTTATGGGCATTAAAATCAAGGACAATCCCCTGAAAAAGCACTGGCCTATTGGCTTCGTCGAACTGCAGTGATCCTTTGGCGCGTAGCCAATGTACGGAACCGTCCGGCCAAACTGAGCGATATAGTATGTCATATGGCTTGTGCTCTCGAATCGTCTCTTGCACTATGACGTTTGTTTTTGCGCGGTCATCCGGATGCAGGCAAGCCAAAAAACGCTCGTAGCTCATTCCTTGGTCCGGTCCGAGCCCAAACAGAGCTTTGCATCGCTCCGACCAGGTAAGCTGGCCGCTCTGAAGGTCCCAGGTCCAGGTGCCGGCCTCTGCCGCTTCTACGGCAAGCTGTTGGCGCTTTATAGTGGCGCGAAGTTCTTGTTCTGATGCGCGGCTTTCTTGCAGAGCCGTGCGCAATTCCTCAAGCTGATCGGGTTGCGCGGAATTAGAATGCTGTGGCAAGTTCTAGTATTTCATTAAGAATGGAAAGTCCATTCGGTGAAACAAGCATCGCTACCGGTTATGCGCAGTTCCGGCCTCCCCTTCACAAGCGCATTATGGAGCGCGTCCGCGAACGTCTCCCTCCGCTGAGAAATTTTGCGTATGCTCTTGATGTAGGCTGCGGCACCGGTTTGTCCACGGAGGCACTGTCCGGCCTGGCAGATTTGCGGATCGGACTGGAGCCTGCTGAGGCCATGCTGCAATGGAGTCGAACCGTCGCGCCAGGCGCGCAGTTTATTGCGGCTGCAGCTGAAGCCATACCCCTCCGCGCTCAATCGGTTGATCTGATTACTGCCGCCGGATCGCTCAACTACACCGACCTCCCTCAATGTCTTAGAGAAGCCGCTCGGGTTTTGAAGCCGGAAGGTACCCTGGTCGTTTACGATTTCGGGCCTGGCCGCAGCTTTCGAGATTCAACCAGTCTG
>JAFAZU010000348.1 GCA_019239585.1 Acidobacteriaceae bacterium | reverse complement strand
AAACGCGCATGCAGCCGATTGGCGTGGTCTGGAACAAACTGCCACGAGTCGTGCGTGATATGGCTACTTCTCTGCAAAAAAACGTCCGCCTTCATTTTGACGGAGCCGGAACGGAACTGGACAAGACCATCATCGAGACTATTAAAGATCCCCTGATGCACCTGGTTCGCAACTCGTGCGACCACGGAATAGAAACTCCCGAAATCCGGGTCCGCAACGGTAAACCCCCGGCTGGAACTCTGACTCTCAGGGCCTATCACGAAGGCGGCTAGGTCAATATTGAAATTATTGATGATGGAGCGGGTATTGATGTCGAGCGGGTCAAGCGGAAGGCGGTCGAAAAGGGGCTGATTCGTTCGGAGCAGGCCATTCAAATGACTGACCGTGAGGCCTTTGGCTTGATTTTTGCCCCCGGTTTTTCAACTGCGGCTCAAATTACGAACGTTTCGGGGCGCGGCGTCGGCATGGACGTAGTAAAGTCCAACGTTGAAAAGATTGGCGGTGCTGTTGACGCAATCAGTCACGCCGGAGCAGGAACAACGGTCAAGCTGAAAATTCCGTTGACCCTGGCCATTATTCCGGGTCTGGTCATTACCACCGGCGGACAACGCTTTGTGATTCCGCAAGTTAGTCTGCTTGAGCTGGTTCGGCTGGAAGGAGATACCAGCGGAAAGATTGAATGGGTTCATGGAACACCCGTGTATCGCCGTCGCGGCGCTTTATTGCCGATTGCTGATTTGAATGACGTACTGAAGCTGAAGAGAGCGCCGGTATCAGAGGTACACAACATCGTGGTTCTACAAGCCGAAGACCGGCAATTTGGCCTGGTCGTTGACGAAATCAATGATACGGAGGAAATCGTAGTTAAGCCCCTCGGCAAACAACTGAAAGGTTTGGCCGTATACGCCGGAGCTACTATTATGGGCGACGGTCAGGTAGCCCTCATTCTCGACATATTTGGTCTAGGGCGGTTATCCGGAGTTTTGGCGAAAAATTGTGATCGCTTGCGCGCTGACACGCCGGAACCGGCGCGAAATTTGCAGGAAAATCAACGTCTGCTCATATTCCGTGCGGGGTCTTTCAGGCGCATTGCGGTTCCTTTGTCTCTGGTCGCCCGATTGGAAAAATTCAGCAAGACGCAAATTGAGAGCGCCAGCGGTAAGTACGTCCTCCAATATCGTGACCGCATTTTGCCGGTTATTTTCCTAGAGGCCGTTCTGAAAAATCAAGAGCCGAATTTCGATGGAGTGCCGGAATCGGTTCAGGTCATTGTATTCAGCAACGGTGAGCGAAGTATTGGAATCGCCGTTGAAGAGATTCTCGACGTGATCGAAGATTCCGTCGCGATCCGTCGGCAGGCTGCTCAGCCCGGGTTTCTCGGCTCTGCTGTGATTGGACATAAAGTGACTGACTTCTTAGATCTTCATACTGTTGTGAAGGCTGCGGGAGAAGATCTCTTTGACTCCCATGAGAAATGCCACTCCGCTACAGTGTTACTGGCCGAGCCTTCACCCTTCAACCGCGCTTTGCTGCGCAATCAATTGGAAATGGCCGGCCACCGCGTGCTTGAGGCCGCCGGCAGTGATGAAATTCAACAGCGCCTGCAATCTGACGCGGTCGATGTGCTGGTCACTACCGCTGAGTTGTCCCCTGCGGCGAAAACGGGCTTGTATGCCATTCCATCTCTAATCCTGACCGAAAGCATTGTTGAGCGTAATAGCGACAAAGACGAGCAGCGGAGCGACTGCCAACTGCGCTTTGACCGGAACGCTATGCTGCGCTCCATTGAATACTTATCGCACTCGCTTCACGGAAACGAGCCGGTGGAGGTGAAACACCGATGAACAGCAGCGTGATCGATTGCAGCCGGACCTATGCCGCTCAAGCGGGAGCCAAACGGCAATTCGCAACCTTTTATGTAGGAGGATTGTTCTTCGGAATTGACGTGCTCAGGGTACAGGAAATTCTGCGCCCGCAACGCATGACACCCGTGCCTCTGGCGGAAGAGATTGTGGAAGGCTTAATCAACCTTCGCGGACAGATCGTATCAGCAATTGATATGAGACGGCGTTTAAACATGGAATGTCGCAAACCGGACGGGGAATCAATGAATATAGTGATTCACACAGACGAGGGAGCAGTCAGTCTTCTGGTTGACGAAATCGGCGATGTTGTGGAAGTGGATGAAACGACATTTGAAGCGCCGCCTGAAAACTTAACTTCCAACGCAAAAAAGCTGGTCAGCGGCGTTTACAAGATGCGCGAACGATTACTGCTGGTCATAGACACTGATCGAACGCTGGATCTGGATATAAACGAAACAAATCAAAAGAGAACAGCATAAAGGATACCCCGAATGGCAAAACGAACTTACTCGATGAGGGATGTGATTGAGAACCAATCAAGCTCGGTAGCACTGCTCGACCGTCCCGTTAAGGTAAACAGGGACAAAACAGCAAAGAGCAGTTGCAGCGCGGAGATATTGCGCTTAGTGGCAAACGTAAAGGCGGGCGATCTGAACGATCGCGCGCGAGTTGACTTGTTTGAAGGCCAGGAAGCGATGGTGCTGAACGGCATCAATGAAATTCTTGAAACGTTAAGGCGTTTGCTTCGTGAAATCAAGCACATGTCCGATCAGCATAGAAGAGGCGATATTGATGTAGTGATACCAGTTGAAAAATTTGGGGGTATTTATGGCTTGGTAGCCAAAGATATAAACGAAATGGTGGCCGAGCATATAAGTGTCGAGAAAAAGGCAATGGCCTGTGTCGATCAGTTTGGAAAGGGCAACTTTGATGCTCCGCTGGAACAGTTCCCCGGCAAGAAAGCGTTTATTAACGCGACGATTGAGGAAGTTCGCGCCAATCTCAAGCGGCTCAGTACCGATGTTGATTCGCTCATTCGAGCAGCCGTTAGCGGAAAGCTGACAGACCGTGCGGATGTATCAAGACACTCAGGAGATTTCCGGAAGATCGTTGAGGGCATTAACGCTACGCTCGACGCCGTGATTGAGCCGGTACAGGAAGCCTCGGAAACAGTAGCGCGCATTGCCGCCAGTGACCTGACTGTCCGCATACAGGGTGATTACCAGGGCGACCACGCCAGGTTAAAGCAGGACGTGAACGGAATGGCTGCTGACCTCAATAAAAATCTTCGTAATTTTGCGCAAAGCTCTGAAACACTGGCTGCATCCGCAAAGCAACTGAATGCGGTAAGTCAGCAGATGGCATCTGCAGCAGATCAAACAGCCATGCAGGCGAATGCTGTATCCGCAGCCGGCGAGCAGGTGTCGAAGAACGTAGAGTCGGTAGCGATCAGTGGTGACGAAATGCAGGCCTCCATCCGTGAAATCGCTAAAAATGCGAACGAAGCTGCGCGCGTTGCAAAGAATGCGGTTACCGTTGCTTCCTCCACAAATGAAACCGTGGTGAAACTTGGCGAGTCAAGCGTTGAAATCGGCAAAGTTATCAAAGTAATTACCTCCATAGCGCAGCAAACCAATTTGCTGGCTCTCAATGCAACGATTGAGGCGGCGCGAGCGGGCGAAGCTGGTAAAGGATTTGCGGTGGTGGCGAACGAAGTAAAGGAGCTTGCCAAACAGACTGCAAAAGCAACGGAAGAGATCAGCCAGAAAATTGAGGCAATTCAGACCGATACGAAAGGCGCAGTAAACGCCATCGGCGAGATCAGCGCCGTCATTAACCAGATTAATGACATCTCCAACAGCATCGCTTCCGCAGTGGAAGAGCAAACGGTTACGACTAATGAGATTAATCGTAGTATGGCGGAAGCTTCGAAAGGAGTAAGTGAAATTACCCGAAACATCTCCGGTGTTGCCATGGCCGCCAAGAATGCAACCCAAGGCGCAAACGATACACAACGCGCAGCCGAGGAGCTGACCCATATGGCCGCCGAGCTGCAAACGATTATCTCACGGTACAAATTCTAGCTGCTGAGATGGCAAACCCCAGTCCCTCCAACGGAAAGCTGCAGCCGAGCGAGAAGATCCGAGTACTGGTGGTGGATGATTCAGCCGTCATTCGCCGTTTAGTGACGAAGGCGCTTGAAGAAGATCCCGATCTTTCCGTCGTAGGTTCTGCTGCCAATGGCGTGATTGCGCTGCAACGCATTGCCCGACTCGCGCCTCATGTGGTAGCGCTTGATGTGGAAATGCCGGAAATGGACGGACTTGAAACACTGCGGCGCATCCGTAAGGAGTTTCCAAACACGCGCGTGTTGATGTTCAGCACTCTCACAACCCGTGGCGCGGCGGCTACTCTGGAAGCACTTATCTCCGGCGCAGACGATTACTTTACCAAAACTTCCAACATCGATCCCATCCATGCTTCACATACGAGCTTGCGGGATCAACTCATTCCCAGGATCAAGGGGTTGTTCAAGTCCCTGGCCGAAGGAAGTTCGGCACCAGTTCCTGCCAAGGCCAATACCGTAGGTCCGGGCAGGAGCGTTGTCGTTCCTTCGAACCGTACGGAGAGACAGATACCGAAAGTAATTGCTATCGGCGTTTCTACAGGTGGTCCGAGTGCGCTGGCATCCATTATCGGCCAATTTCCCGGTGATTTTCCGCTACCGATTCTTATCGTGCAGCACATGCCTCCGCTTTTTACGCGCTTACTCGCAGAACGCTTGCAGGAAAGATGTCAGCTTGAGATACGGGAAGCAGTGGCGGGCGAGCCGTTAACAGCCGGTAGGATCCTAATTGCGCCGGGAGACTTTCACATGAAAGTTGTGAAGAACGGAACAACTCCCGCCATTTTACTGGATCAAACTGTACCGGAGAACTCTTGCCGTCCAGCGGTGGACGCACTTTTTGCTTCTTTGGAGAAAGTCTACGGAGGCGCGGTTTTAGCGGCGGTGTTAACCGGCATGGGCCGGGACGGCTGCGCAGGCGCAAAGGTTCTTAAGCTGAGCGGCGCGCAAATTCTTGCGCAGGATGAAAAAACCTGCGTCGTATATGGCATGCCTCGTTCAATCGTTGAAGCCGGTCTGGCCGATTGCGTGCTTCCTCTACAGGACATTGTTCCTGAAATTTTAAGACAGGTCAGAGGAAGCAATTTTTCTTTATTCAGACAGCCCATAGGATTTCATCATGGCGACAGCACCAAGCTCAACGCTAATTCAGCCTGATAATTACCGGTTTCTTCAGGAACATATTCGCATTCATTCCGGTATTGTGATCGATGCGGACAAACATTATTTGTTTGAGGCTCGTTTACTTCCGATTGCTCGCGAGCAGGGAATGAGCACACTGGACGATTTATGTACACAATTGCGCCGTTTATCGGAGGCTTCTCTCCGGTATCGCGTCGTCGAGGCTATGACGACAAACGAAACGTTCTTCTTTCGTGAGTCGGCGCACTTTGATATTCTGCGACATCAAATTTTGCCGCCGCTGATTAGAGCGCGAAAAACCACTAAAAGGCTCTCCTTCTGGTCTGCCGCCAGCTCAACTGGGCAAGAGGCCTGCAGCATAGCGATACTGCTAGCGGAAATGGGCCTGGATGACTGGTCTATCTCGATTACCGGCACTGATCTAGCTTCCAAAGTAGTGGAACGCGCGCGAACGGGCCAATATTCTCAGCTCGAAGTAAATCGGGGATTATCTGCCTCATTGCTGGTGAAGTACTTCGACCGGCAAGGCTCGACCTGGAACTTGAAAGCTCACTTGAAGAGACGTACTCATTTCGAGCAGTTCGATCTCCGTTCCTCCATGCGCGGACTCGGTCCATTTGATGTAGTTTTCTGCCGTAACGTCCTGATCTACTTTGATGCCGAAACAAAGAGCAAAATTATTGAGGGTATACACGGCACACTTTTCAAGGGTGGTCATTTGTTCCTAGGTGCAAGCGAAGTTTCGTTTCCGCCCGCATCAAAGTTCTGGCGTCGATCTCACAACGACATTGTTTATTACGAGGCACGCTAACTGGCGCTGTTATAGGAGCCGTAATTGGACACACCTCCAGCGAACACCACAGCAAGGCTATCTAAAAACGCCAAAAACTGTGTTGGCTGATGTGATAATTTTGCCTCGTGACAGCTGCGGAATTGGACAAATTGGATCGCTTTGGGTACGTGCTGGTCGAAGACGTTCTTCATAAGGAAGTACTGGAAACGGTTAGAAACCGGGTGGAGGAGCTTTATGACTTGGAAGGTGAGAATGCCGGATCGGAGTTTCGGAAGGAGCCTGGAGCGCGTCGGCTTGCCAATTTGATGGATAAGGGAGAGATCTTTCAGCAGCTCATTGCAATGCCGGATATTTTGGAACTGGTCGGCCATGTTCTCGGTCCGCAGTTTAAACTCAGCAGCTTCAATGCCCGGTCCGCTAATCCTTACTCGGCCGAAGCACAGCCGCTGCATTGCGATGCCGGAGCCTTGCCAGATGAGAAAGGATTCTGGGTCTGTAACACAATTTGGCTGCTAGACGACTTTACACCGGAAAATGGAGCGACCCGCGTCATTCCAGGGTCACAAAACTGGCGGAAGTTGCCGCAAGATGTCCTTTCTAATCCGGCGGAACCACATCCCGACGAGGTTCTGGTTTTAGGCCAGGCGGGAAGCGTAGTCGTCATGAACACACATGCTTGGCATGGCGGTACAGCGAACTGCACCGCCCATCATCGAAGAGCATTACACGGTTTTTATTGCCGGAATGATAAGCCGCAACAGCAGTACCAGAAGCGGTTGCTTCGCCCGGAGACGCAGGCGCGGTTGTCGCCGGAATTGCGTCGGCTGCTGGCGCTCGATGATCCGATGAATGATCAACTGAGTTCGCCGGAGCAAAAGGCGAGCGGATTTCTGAAATAGCCGGGCTCATTAAAAATCATCCACTTACCAGCGCAAAGCTGTTTGCAGGGCTGTACTTTCCCATACAATAGAAGATCACAGCATGAATGCTCGGGTATATGTGTCTATGAAGCCTACCGTGCTTGATCCGCAAGGGCAAACGATATGTTCGGCTCTGAACGGTTTGGGGCATAAGGAAGTACTGGCGGTTCGTCAGGGGAAGTACTTTGAATTAAAAATCTCTGATGGGATTTCTCATGAACAAGCCGTTAAGACGCTTGAGGAGATCGCTCGTGACGTGTTGTCAAACGGCGTGATTGAGGATTACAGGGTAGAAATTTTTGATTAGATAAAACGTTTCGGCAACCTACTTATATCTTCTATGTGCGGAATTGTTGGTTATATTGGCAGCCGGGAAGCAGTCCCCGTGATTGTAGATGGCTTGCGGCGGCTTGAGTATCGGGGTTATGATTCAGCGGGCGTAGCGGTCTTGTCAGACGCAAACTGCCTGGAATTGCGCCGTGCTTCCGGCAAACTGCGCAACTTGGAGGAGGCGATCCGGACAAAACCCTTGTCTGGGCTTTACGGTATCGGACATACCCGATGGGCTACGCATGGCCGTCCAACGGAAGAAAACGCACATCCGCACCGGGATTGTACCGGAAGGATTGTAGTTGTTCATAACGGCATCGTTGAGAACTACCTCCAATTACGGAAGCAGCTTACCGCCGAAGGTCACACCTTCAAAACCGAGACGGATACGGAGGTTCTGGCGCATCTGGTTGAAAAGTACCTGGACGGCAACCTCGAAGACGCAGTTCGGAAGGCGCTGAAGCAGATTTCGGGCGTATTTGCGATTAGCGTGATTGCTAGTTCCGATCCCCACAAAATTGTGGCCGCCCGGTCAGGCCCTCCAGTTGTGGTAGGACTAGGCCAGAATGAGTTTTTTGTCGCATCAGATGTTCCGGCCATCCTGAGCCATACCCGCGACATGATCTTCTTAAACGATGGAGATGTGGCGGTCCTTACTCCCGCCGGGATCACGCTTACGGACTTTAACGGCAGGAAAGTACAGCGTGCGCTTTCCCATATTCTGTGGGACCCGATCATGGCCGAAAAGGGCGGCTATAAACATTTCATGCTCAAGGAAATCTTTGAGCAGCCGCGCGCTATTAAAGACACCCTGGTCGGTCGCATTGGGCAGGAGAGCGGACGTGTTTTTCTGGACGAAGTCGATATTTCCGAGCAGGAATTCCGTGAGTTCCAGCAGGTAAAGATTGTCGCTTGCGGAACGAGCTGGCATGCCGGACTGACCGGTAAATTCATCATTGAGCGTTTAGCGCGGCTTCCGGTGGAAGTGGATTACGGCAGTGAGTTCCGCTATCGAGACCCCATTATTCTGCCAAATACTCTGACGATTGTTATCTCCCAATCAGGTGAAACCGCCGACACTCTGGCAGCGCAGCGGGAAGCCAAGAGCAAAGGCTCGAAGACCTTAGCTATTTGCAACGTGGTTGGCTCCATGATTACCCGGGAAGCAGCCGGCACGCTGCTGACTCATGCGGGACCTGAGATTGGCGTAGCGTCTACCAAGGCGTTTACTTCTCAGATTACGGCGCTGCTGGTTCTCGGCATGTACTTGGGACAGGTGCGGGGCACGCTCGATTCGAAAGGGTCCTGCGCTCTTGTTCAGGAGTTAGCGCAAATTCCCGGCAAGCTGGAACAGGTGCTGGCGCACACGGATGTTTATGAGGAGTTGACGCGTAATCTTTCCAAAGCACAGGATTTTCTTTACTTAGGCCGGGGTATTCACTTCCCCATTGCTCTCGAAGGCGCACTGAAGCTGAAGGAGATTTCCTATATTCACGCCGAAGGCTATCCGGCAGGCGAGATGAAACATGGGCCGAATGCGCTGATTGATGAAAATCTTCCGGTTGTTGTTCTGGCAACTTGCGATCCCGAATCAGAAGAGAGTAGGGTGCATTATGAGAAAACGCTTTCTAATATCCAGGAAGTGAAGGCTCGCAGTGGAGTAGTCGTAGCAGTTGCTTGCGAGGGCGATGAGGAGGTAGCAAAGATGGCCGATTATCTGATTACAATTCCGGTTACGCGCGAACTCTTATTGCCTTTACTGGAGATGATTCCGCTGCAGCTACTGGCCTACTATATTGCGGTACGGCGCGGCTGTGATGTCGATCAGCCGCGTAATTTGGCAAAAAGCGTTACAGTTGAATAGCAACTCCTATCCCGCACTCAATCGAGGCTGGAATAAGACTGTTTCTCACCGATGTGTATCAAGCTGGCGGAAGGTTTGGTTCCCTTGCGCCATTGACACGAGCTGTGCAATGGTCTCCAGCGCCCGGTTCGCCGCCTGTAGGGATTGCTCCAAACTGTTCCGAACTGCAAGCTGATGGTTTACTTGGCGCAAAGCTGCCTCGTTACTTTGCTTGATCGTGACGAGCGCTTCTTGTAACGCGCTCGACAAACCGTCGGACAAAGCCCGGCGTTCACGCCGATTTTTGGCTTCGCGCAACTCCCGCTCAACGGTGACGGCGAGGCGGGTAAGATTGTCCTTCATCAGATAATCGTGGACGCCGCTCTTCATCGCCTCCACCGCGACCGTCTCGCCGATGCTGCCGGAAACCACAATGAACGGAATGTCAAGATCGGCATCACGATAAAGCTGTAGGGCACCCATCGCGTTAAATTCCGGCAGTAGATAGTCCGAGATAATGAGGTCCCACTCCCCATTCGCTAGGGCATCCAGCATCTCCCTTGCCGTTTGCACGCGACGGCACTCCGGCTGGTAGCCATGCTGCCGAAGCACCCGCTCGACCAAGTAAGCGTCATCTTCAGAGTCTTCGACTATGAGAGCACGGATTTGCGCGTTCTCCATCTCCTTATCTCCTAGGCACCGGTTGGTTAAGCGTTAGCCAGTATAGGCCTAACTGACTCACGGATGACAGAAACTCTTCCGAGTTCACCGGCTTGCGAATATAGCTGTTCGCTCCTAAATCATAGGCCCGCTCGATATCTCCATCCTCATTAGAAGAGGTGAGGACCACAACCGGGAGGCGACGGGTGTGCGGTGTAGCTCGCATCCGCTCCAGAATACGGTGACCACCCACCATCGGCAGCTTGAGATCCAGCAGCACGAGATCCGGCATCTCGGATAGATCGCGGCCCTCCTGTTCTCCCTCGGCAAACAGGAAATTCATGGCTTCTTCACCGTCCCGCGCTACAAAGATCTCGGCCGTGACGTGAGAGCGCCGGATCGCGCGAACTGTCAACTCCTCGTCTTCCGGGCTATCTTCAATCAACATAAGAAATCGTTCGCGTGCCATGTTCGCTCCTTAGTTCAACGTGAAATAGAACGCTGCCCCCTTATCCTTTTCCGCCTCCGCCCAGATCTGTCCCCCGTGCCGGTGGATAATGCGCTGTACCGTTGCCAAGCCAATTCCCGTGCCGGGAAAATCGGTCGCCTTATGAAGTCGCTGAAAGGGCGTGAAAAGCTGCTCGGCATAGACCATACTAAACCCAGCTCCGTTATCTTTCACGCGATACGCGGTCTTCCCATTGTGGGGGAGGGAGGTCAGCTCGATGCAAGCGTCGGTCTTTTTTGAGGTGAATTTCCACGCATTACCAAGCAGGTTCTCCAGCGCAATACGCAGCAGCCGCGCGTCGCCGCGAGCGCACAACCCGGATTCGATATGCGTCTGCACCTGCCGGGCTGGGTCGGCCCGTCGCAATTCGTCAATCACGAGCGCCCCCAAAGCACTCAAATCCACGACACCAAGCTGCATTTGCCCGCGGGACACCCGGGACAGTTGGAGGAGATCCTCAATGAGTTGGCCCATTCGCAGCGCGCTCGCACGGATCTTCCCGGCCAAGCGCTGGCCTTCTTCATCCAGGGGCTTGCCGCTATAGTCCTCTATCAACGCCTTGCTATACCCGTCTACTGCCCGGAGCGGAGCTCGCAAGTCATGACTCACTGAGTAGGCAAACGCTTCCAGCTCCCGATTGGCTGCTCCGAGCTGTGCCGTCCGTTCTTCCACTCTCCGCTCTAAATCCGTGTTGAGCTCCCGGAGCGCCGCTTCTGCTTGTCGTAAAGCGGTCACTTCCACCACCGTGGCGTTCACTCTCGTTACGACGCCGTTCTCATTCTTTAACGGATGGTAAGAAGTCAGCCATTCCCGTTCAGGTGCTGTACCTTGTGGCACTGCGGCGCGGATCTCGAAATTCAGCACCGGCTCTCCGGTGTCGAACACTTTCCGGTGAAGAGACTCCAGCAGATCGGCCAATTGCGGAAGCACCTCGCGAATCGTCCTGCCTAAATGGGCCTCCACCGGAACCCCATTGATGCTGGTGATGGCCTCGTTCACGCGTTGATAGCGAAGCTCGGAGTCCACCAGCGTCAGGCCGACCGGAATCGTGCGATACAGCGTGTCCAGCTCGGCCGCTTGCTCCGAATTGTGGGCAGCGAGGCGGCGCAATGCCTCATCCGCTTGCCGGAACTCCGTAATATCCGTGTTGGTGCCGAACCAGCGCACGACTGCTCCGCTCTCGTCACAAATGGGCAATGCACGGGACAGGAACCACCGGTACTGGCCGTTCCTGCCGCGTAGCGGAAACGTATCTTCCCAGACTTCGCCCGCCTCAACAAAGGAGCGAAATCGCTCGGTCACGCGCTCGACATATTCCGGATGATGGACCTTTTGCCAGCCCCAGCCTCGCATTTCATCAAATGTCGTGCCAGTGTAGTCATACCAGCGCTGGTTGTACCAGAAGATGGAGCCAGTCTCGTCTGCCATCCAGGCGAACTGGCTGATATTGTCGGCCATTTGACGGAACCGCGCCTCGCTCTCGCGCAGCGCCTGTTCCGCTCGCACCTGCTCGGTAACGTCCGCAGTGGCGACGACACCCCCCACGATCTTCCCTGTTTCGTCGTGCACAGGCGCGGCGGAGATCTCCACTATTAAACGTTTACTATCACCAAACCGCTCAATTTCATACAACTCATTTGTGACAGCCTCACCTTGGCGGAGGGCCCGGCTGAGCGGCCACTCGTACGCCTCCACCCGTCGTCCATCGCTTGGGTGATAGCCGATGTACTCGCCGTAGCTCTCAACGCTCTCTGAGCGAGGTGCCGAACCCCAAACGCGGTCGCACGCTGGGTTGAAGCGCACCAGCCGCCCTGTTGGATCGGCAATGGCAACAGCTACAGGCAGGGAATCCAGCACCGCGTTTAGCAGCCGTTCCGTTTCCCGCAGTTCCTTCTCGTTCTGCTGGCGGTGGGCTCCATCGCGCTCAATCGTAACCAGCGCATAAACGAGCATCAGGAGCAGACTCAAACTGCCTACCAACACCACAAGGCGCGTGCGATGGGCCTGCCGCACGGCTTCCGCCTGACGGCGCGAAAGGAGGCCCCGCTCGGTTTCCTCCACCTGCTGCATCACCGAGCGGAGCTGGTCCATCGTCGCCTTGCCCCTGCCTGTGCTCACTTGCGCGAGCGCGGCAGCTAGGTTCCCATCGCGCCGTAGCTGAATGGTGCGGCGCAACTCATCGAGTTTAGCCGCAATCAGCCGGTCTGTCTCCTTCAGCCGTTCCTGCTGGGCGGGGTTATCAGCAGTCGAGCGGCGAAGGTCTGCCTGAGCAGACGCCATTTTCCCAAGTGCCGATTGGTAAGGCTCCAAGTAGCGCTCTTGCCCGGTGAGCAGGTAGCCGCGTTGCCCGGTTTCGGCGTCTTTCAGCGTCGAAAGGAGCAATTCGCCAGTGTTGAGCACCTGATAAGTATGCTCCACGAGCGCCGCCGTCTGCAGTTGCCGTCTCAAATCATTCCAAAGGAGAACCGTCGTGACGATCGTCACCAGCACCGGAATGCTTAACAGTGCGGAGCGCCAGCTTAACGGGAGAGATCGATTTTTCACGAGGCGGAGATCCCTGGCATAGAGGCCGCAAAGACGCGGAGCTGTCCTCGTTCTATGTAACTCATGTCGCGTGCTGCCTAGGCAGCGTAAAAAAGAAGGTCGAACCCTCGCTCTCGCCTCGAGATACCGCCCACAGGCGTCCTCCGTGCCGCTCCACAATCTTGCGGCAGATCGCCAGACCAATCCCAGTACCGGAGTACTTCTTACCGTGAATGCGCTTGAACATGCCGAAAATGGTCTCGGCGTATTCGGGCCGGAAGCCGATTCCCTGGTCGGTCACCGAAAACAGCCACTCGTGCCCGTCGTGAGGCTCGACGGAAATACAGATTCGTGGCGGCTTCTCGGGCCGCCGGTATTTGATGGCGTTACTGATGAGATTCTGCAATAATCGCAGCAACTGCTGCTCATCCCCCAGCACCACGGGCAGGGCATCATAGCTGATCTCGGCCTTGCTGTCTGCAATTGAGAAGCTCAACATCTGTAGAACCTGATCGAGCGCGCGGTTCAAATCCACCGGAGCGCGGAGCGTATCCGGCTCCTCGCTGACTCGCGAGTATTCGAGCAAGCTAGCAACCAGCTTCGACATGCGGTTCGCCGCTTCCAGAATGAAAGTAATCTGTGTGTCTGCTTCCTTCGATAGCTTCCCCGTGTGCTGGCGCGCCAGCATCTGGGTAAAGATGATAACGGTGCGGATCGGCTCCTGCAGGTCGTGGCTCGCTGTGTAAGCGAAGCGTTGCAGTTCCTCATTCGACCGTTCCAGCGCGCGCTGCGTCTTCTTCATGTCTCCTAGGTCCGTAACAAACGCAACCATCTCTTCCTGTTCTCCGAACGGCTCGTCCAAAAGTAGTCGCGCAACCAGAATAGGCACTCTGCTGCCGTCTTTGCGGAGGTATTCTTTTTCAAACGGGGCGCTGTAGCCGCGTTCCCGAAGTTCTTGGGCCGCCTTCCAGTCACGTTCGAGCCACTCCGGCGGGGTCAGGTCCGTCCAGCGCAACCCCTCGCGCTCAAACTCTTCTCGCGTGTAGCCGATGATGCTCAGAAAGGCATTATTGGCATATAGCAGGTTGCCGTGGAAGTCTCCGATAGCGATCCCGAAAAGGCTCCCCTCCACCAAGCGCCGGAAGCGTGCCTCACTGCGCCGCAGCGTCTCGCTCAGTTCTTGCAGCTTTTGCTCTGCCTCATACCGGTCGTGAATGTCGGTCGAGGAGCCAATCCATTTCAGGATTTCTCCTTCGGCGTTCCTTACTGGGAAGGCTCGCACTAAGTGCCAGCGCCATTGACCGTCCGATGCGCGCCGAATGCGGTAGTCAATCTCATAAGCCTCCTTCTGCTCTACCGCTTTCCACCAAGCGTCGTGGATGCGTTGATAATCCTCCGGGTGCACGGCAGCGAGCCAACCCAATCCGTAGGCCTCCGCTGGCGTCTGGCCGGTATATCGGAGCCATCGTTCATTAGAAAAGTCGGAGTACCCATCCGGACGGGCAGTCCAAACGAGTACCGGCAGAGCCTGAGCCAGCCCCTGAAAGCCTTCCATGAAGAGGTCGGTCCCGGTAAGGGCGATAGGGCCGGACCGTCGCGCGCATTCCGTTTCCAGTTCGGCCACTCGCCGCCGCAGGAAGTCGAGCTCCGTCTGTGTTGCCCCTTGACTCACTCTACCGGCCCTTCGGGTCTTCGCATGAGATCCGGTCGGTGCGGCACCGTCGTTGATACTCCCCACAGGCGAGCAAATTGGCGAAACCCAGCCCGATCGTCGACGAACCGACGCGGAGAGCGCGAGGCCACTTCATAAAAGTAGGATAACGCGCCAGTTAAGAAGGGGATCTTACGACTCTGGAGCCGCCTGCTTCACCTTCGAAGAAGGAATATTTGACAAGACAGACAGAAATGCAACGTCCATGACTCTATCCATTTTGCCCAGGAAAACTGGTGCCGGAGGAGGGACTCGAACCCTCGGTCCCGTGATTAAAAGTCACGTGCTTTGCCAACTAAGCTACTCCAGCACATCTTTACTTCTATAAAGATTTTCTCATGTCGGGATTGACGATGATTTGGGGAGCGAGTTTATCACCTTCAAACTCGCACTCGGTCAATCTTAGCATGGCCACAACACTCTTCCGAAATCGTCGATTCAGAAATCATTTTGAAGCCCAAATAAGCACGGCGATCCCCGCAATAATGCGGTAAACGGCGAAGGGGACGAAGCCACGGCTGCGGACCCAGTTCATGAACCAAGCCACGACGGCCCAGGCCACGACAAAAGAGACAACAAAACCAATTGCAAGGATCACCAGCTCGTGTGATCCAAGGTGGAGAGCGCCGATACCTGCCTCCGGGTCCTTAATAGATTTGAGAAATTCGTAACCAGTAGCGGCAAACATGGTCGGTATTGACAGGAGAAACGAAAACTCCAGGGCCGTGGTTCGCGACAGCCCTGCTAATTCACCGGCGGAGATCGTGGCCAT
This sequence comes from Acidobacteriaceae bacterium, assembly GCA_019239585.1. Lineage (GTDB taxonomy): Bacteria > Acidobacteriota > Terriglobia > Bryobacterales > Bryobacteraceae > Bog-105. The sequence continues at coordinate 2,389 of JAFAZU010000348.1, read as the reverse complement.
AGATCTCGATGTGCCTGGGAACAGCGGCCCAAGCGTCTGGCACAAGCCAATCCAGATTGCCTGACCCATGCGGATGCTTTCCACATCGCCCGAGCGGTTACGGTTGCCATAAATACTGTCAACGACCCACATGACAATGCCTCCGATGATCAGGAAAGCTCCCATTAAGGCTAAATTTTCCAGGTTCTTGCCAATAACCTTCGTCAGAAGCAGAGCTGGAATCGAGGTGCAAACAAAAGCAATCAGAGTCAATGTGAGCGGGTGCGTCAAAGCGGTGCGGTCTCCTCGAATTCCACGCGGAAACGTGCTGAGGAATTCGATAATACGACGTCGAAAGTAAATCGGAAGGCAAAGAATAGCTCCAAGCTGGATCACGATAGAAAACATCTTCCAATAACCATTGGAGAGATCAATGCCGAGCAGGGCTTCGCTGATCCGTAAGTGCGCCGTGGAGCTGACGGGCAGAAATTCTGTCAGTCCTTCGACAATGCCGAGGACAAAAGAAAGCAAGTAATCGTTCATGAGAGGGCGAACGGTTTATCTTAGCGCAGGAAGCGGCGATAAGCTCCGTTATTGTATGTACTCCAGGGCGTGAAACTTTGTCTTTCAGCATAAAGTTGATAGGCAAAGTCAATATTAGCTTTGCAGTCGAGCAGGTCGCGCAAATTCAGACCGCGTCTCTTCAGATGAACGGTGTTGATCTGAAAATAACCCCAATCCAGCGTGCCGTCAGTGTTGTAGTGGTAAATCTCACATTTGCCCTGGGGGTTCTCGGCTCTTTGAATCGCCAGGGCTACCCGGCAAGCCGAGCCAAATTTTCTGCACACATATTGCTGGTAAGCACTGAGAGGACGATGCTGATCAAATTGGGCTTGCACGGCGTCTGATGTTTTGGTCCGTTCCGCGATGACCAAGGGCCATTGAAAGTGAAGCCGGATGGGCGATTGCAAGCTGATGGTATAGCGTGCGTGTATTTGAACAACCAGAAAGACGAGTGCTGCGCCTGCTGTTAATGCTAAGACACTGATGATCAGGTTTATGCTGGGCACTGGAACTGGTTGCGGTCCGGTAATTTTGGTCTTGAATGGATTGTGACTTCGCTTGAGAACCATGGCCACATTCTTCCGGCCTATTCGCCGGTTTGAAGAATCCAGAGATTCACGCCTCATTCGCTGTCAGTGTACTGAAAGCCTTTGAGAGTGTTAGAAAGCAATTAAGGAGGCGTACCTTTCGGCGCACCTCCTTAGTTTATTAGGCGTTGATATAGCTTTGTTAGAGATTTTTAGCCTTCTGATAAAGCTTCGTTGCGATTTCCATGATCTCCTCCGGTACGTAGTTCGGCGCGAAGCTGGAAGCGATACCTGCCAGATTGGCAAGGTTGCCACCTGCCGGTGGAGCATCTACAAATTCCAGTTGCGTCCCGCCGATACCCTCTGTGTACGCTTCAGGAGCCGTTCCGTTCCAGATCAGACCAGCTTCCTTGTAGTCTTCCGGCGAGAAGCGATACAGCTTCAGATGGCTACCCTGCTCCATGAACTTGCGCGCTTCGGGGAACGTTTTGTTCGCGATATTGGGAATGGGAAGCATCTTCGACATCTCCACCCCCGTGAGCGTCTCCAGCGCCTTCGCGTATGCGAGCGCATGCACGCCGCCCCGAACGAACAGATATCCCAGCATCATCCGCGCCGAAGGATTGTCAGTCATTTCATAGACACGAAGCTTTTGGGTCCGAGCTCCGTTTTCTAACAGGAAGCTCAACCGGCAATCTGTCAATGCGTAAGAACATGTTCTAGGGATGCAGCAGATAGAGCTCTGGGCACACTCTTTTTTATGCGGACGTATAGTCCCAAGCTCTCTCATCCTGCAGCGGGGTCAAAATTGTATTTAAGCAACTGCTAAACTTATCATTCAACTTTTGATTTCCTTTGTGGCAGGATCGATGCATGGAAGCTTTATCGGTTCCAAAGCTTACTCCCTCTGCGGTAGATGAACGATCAAGTGACGCCGGTTTACGTGCCGTTGCCAGTTTTGAAGCATTTAAAGGCATCTTAGTGGTGCTTTTGGGGCTTTTCCTGGTCATTTATCATCAACGGGCGGAAGATGTGACAGAGAACCTGCTTGACCACTTGCACATCAATCCGGACCGGCGGCTAGGACATGCTTTAATGCATGCGGCTGCCACAGTGAGCGACGCGCGCCTGTGGACGATTGCAGCAGCCATACTCGCCTACTCTACTGTGCGTTTCGTAGAAGCTTGGGGTTTATGGAATCGACGGGTTTGGGCGGAATGGTTTGCCTTGCTTTCGGGCGCCATGTATCTTCCCCTGGAACTCTTAAAGGTTGCCGAACGGGCTACCTGGGAGAGGATTACTGTGCTGGTGATTAACGC
>JAFAZU010000318.1 GCA_019239585.1 Acidobacteriaceae bacterium | reverse complement strand
AACTATTCGGCCATTAATAACTTGGCGGCTCGTCAATCCGAATCGCCGATTTTGCTTTTTCTCAATGACGATACCTCGGTGATTGCCCCGGATTGGCTCGAATCCATGGTGGAGTTGGTAGAACGGCCGGAGGTAGGGGTTGTGGGTGCAAAGCTGCTGTACCCGGACCGGCGGATTCAACATGCGGGAGTGGTGATGGGCTTATACGACAATTGCGGCCATGCATTCAAAGCTCTCGACGGAGAAATCAGCCACTACTTTGATTTTTCCGATGTGATCCGCAATGTCAGCGCCGTAACGGGGGCGTGTTTGATGACGAAACGAGACATCTTCTTCGAGGCGGGCGGATTTGATGAGGTTGATTTCGCGGTGGCTTTTAACGATGTCGATCTTTGTTTAAAGATCGGAAGCTTAGGTTATCGCGTGCTTTATACTCCTCATGCTTTGCTGTACCATCACGAGGCGTTCTCGAAAACCTCCAAAGACTTGATTCCACATCCACAGGAGGTAGCCCGCATGCGCCAGAAATGGGCCAGCGTGATTGAAAGAGACCCGTTTTATAGTCCCAATCTGACCCGCAATGACGAAGATTATTCGATCAGAAAATTGGAGTAATGCTGAACAGGGTTTAAGGCCGGAAAAAGAGCGGCGTTAATTTGATGCTTACGTCTTCGCTAATCGGTTGAGCCAAGGCCAGCACGCCGGGAAAGGCAGGTACGGAAATGGTTGTAGATTGCAAACGGCGTACATCCCCCACAAACGAGGCGGAGGCGTCTCGAAAAGCATAATCCGTGATTCGTCCGCTGCCGTTTAAGCTCAGAGTTAAGATCACGGATGACTGCAACTGCACAGGTACCAGGGTCGCATCGATACGATTCGCATAGAAAACGGGTACTTCGTAGTTTGCTTCCCGCGTCGATGTCCCAATGTTGGCTGCCAACAAAGCGAATAGAAGAAAGCTGGACAGGATTCCGCCCGTTGCCGGAAGCGTGAGCGGACGCATAATTTGGTCCAAACGGAACAGCCAGTAGTCGCAAACACGACGCAGTCTCGAACCCTGGCGTGTCTCAATCGCGTGCCTTTCCTGAGAAGCGCTCACGCGCAGCGCCGTTCGGAGGCGGGCAGGAGATTGTGGTTGAGGCAGATTTGCCAAAGTCAAGCGAAGTGCTCGCGCGTGCTCGAATTCGAGTGAACAAGGCTGACACTCCCTCAAGTGCGATGTGATACGGGACCGCTCGCGTTCACGCAATCGCCCATCCACAAAATCTGTTTTCCGACGCTTTGCACTCCAGCAGTTCATTTGTTTTCGTCCCTATGGAACACTAAGCTAAGCCATCGCTTCCGCCAGCCCGTGGTTGGTTTGTTGGCTCAGCTCGCGTTTTAAAGCTTCTCGGCCGCGTAAAATCCTTGACTTCACAGTGCCGAGCGATACTTGCAGAATCTCAGCAATCTCCTCATAGCTCATGTTTTGGATGTCTCGCAACACCACAGCCGTCCGGAATAAGGGGTTGATCCGCGTAAGCGCCCGTTCCACCAGGACCCGGGTTTCTTTGTCCAAGGTCTGGTCGTAAGGCGAAGGGCCGGGATCTTGCGCCAACTCCAACCGGCTCTCCTGCTCCGTATTCTCCTTTTCCAGAGAGACTTCGTGACGGCAGTGGCGCACAAACCAGCGGCGGTGATTATGAGCCTCATTCACAGCGATGCGATAAATCCAGGTGCGAAGGCTGCTCTGCTCGCGAAACGAGTTCACCCCGCGAAACACTTTCAAAAAAACCTCCTGAACGACATCACAAGCGTCGGTCTGGTTGCCGAGCAAACGGTAAACCATGCTGTAAATCGGCTGCTCATAACGTTGGATCAGTTCCTCATATGCGGTATCAATTCCTGCCCGAAGTCCCCGCAAGATTCGGGCGTCTTCTTCTGAAGTTCCGTGCTGAACGCCCGCCAGAATGGACAGGCTCGCCGAATTGCCCGACAAGGATTGTGCCATCGTTTAAAATTCTACCCTTAATAATGGCTGAAACAGTACTTACCTAGTTAGACACCGATTATGTTCCTTTAGTTCCTCCCGCCTCGCGGATTTGCCGGTAGTACGCTTCGTACTGCGGAATAACAAGTTCCGTACTGAATCGGGTGACAGCTGAATGACGGGCGGCGGCAGCCATTTGACTATGGAGAGTTTCGTCCGTCAACAGTTGTAGTAGGCGACGGGCTTGCGCATGGTGGTTACCGACCTCCTCCATAAAGCCGTCCACCCCATGCGTAATCAGGTCCGGCACGCCTCCGCTACGAGTGGCAACCGGCGGCACTCCGCAGGCCATCGCTTCCAGGGCAGCCAAGCCAAACGCCTCAATCTCGCTCGGCAAGTGAAGCGCGTCGGTATGAGGGATAAGGCGTTCCATATGATCCTGTTTGCCGAGAAAGCGTATGTGGGCGTCAATACCCAACTGCTGCGCCAGCCGTTCTGCTGGTCCGCGATCCGGGCCATCGCCCGCCATGATCAGCTCCGCGTCAACCTCCTTCCGCACTTTCGCAAAAACGTAAATACAGTCAAGAACCCGTTTGACAGGGCGGAAGTTGGAAATGTGGAGAATTCGCTTTCGGCCTCTACTACGACCGTTTTCGTCCGGCCGGTAAAGCGAGGCGTTAATGAAGTTGTGGATGACCTGAATGGGGCGGTGTACCTGGAAAAAGTCCACAGTTTGCGCCCGTATATATTCGCTCACGGCAGTGATGCCGTCCGACTGTTCAATGGAAAATTTCGTAGCTCGATAGTAGGAAGGGTCAGCGCCCACAATGGTCACGTCGGTTCCGTGCAGGGTGGTGATATAGGGCAGAAACCGGCTGGTGGTCATTTGTTTTGCCAGCAGGGCCGCCGTGGCGTGCGGAATGGCATAGTGCATGTGCAGGAGGTCTAGATTGTGGCGCTCGGCTACATCCGCCATACGGGAGGCCAGCGCCATCACATAAGGCGGGTACTGAAACAGCGGGTAGCTGGATACTTCCACTTCGTGGTAGTAAATACCGGGCGTGTCCGTGTCCAGGCGAATCGGATAAGCGTAGCTGATGAAGTGTACTTCATGCCCACGGTGCGCCAGTTCGAGGCCCAGTTCGGTTGCTACGATGCCGCTGCCGCCGTAGGTGGGATAACAGGTAATGCCGATCCGCATGGTTCTAGTATCGGCTGAGTTCCTCCTGCTAAGCGTGTACCCTGCGGGAGCGGCTAGTTTTAACCCATTTCGCGATGGTGAAGCCACTCATGACGAGGCATAATACGCCAAAGATGCCGACCGTCCACTTAAAAGCAGGAGTGTTGATGATCCGCAAAATCGATTGTCCATATTTGATCGCCAACAGGCTCAGAATAAAAAATCGGATCGTACGGCAGACCGCTACGACAGCAAGGATCTTTTTTCGGGCGTAGCCGAGCGCGCTGGTAGTGGCAACCAGCATGGTAAAGGGAAACGGGGGTGGCGCAAGGCAGGCCAGAGCAATGAGGGGAGCGGCCTTCTGTCCGGCTTTCCTTTTCAGGTATTCGAAGCGCCGCTTGCCTGCCATATTCTGAACTCCGGTTTCGCCAATGGCGCGGGCCACCAGATCCAGGAAGAAAACGCCCAGGGTAGAGCCGACCGCGCCCGAGAGCACGTATAGCCAGAAGTTCTGGTGATGGCGCGCTACCAGGGCCACAATGAGGAGATCGTTGCCGATTGGAAGAAAGAGAAAGGAGGAATCCGCAGTTCCTAGCAAAAAAGGGCCGAAATAGCCGATGCTGAGCAGTATTCGAAAGGCGTGATGAAAGAAATTTGACAAAACCGTATCGTCCCGGCAAAGCGTTTCAGTAAGCTGTCCTATGTGAGATCCAGAACTTACCTTCCTGTTGCGCTTTGCAGCGCGTTCCTCGTATCAATGGCAGTTTGGGCTTTCGGTCAAACGCCGGGACCGGTCAAAATGCCTCCAAATCGGCAGGCGCGCGTCCTTGTTATTGCCCAAACCAAGGGTTTTGAACATGATTCGGTGCCGGACGCGATGGCGGCCATTTACAAAATGGGGCATGAATCCCGGTTGTGGGATACGACCTTACGCTCTGATACCGAGCTGATTACCAAGAAAGACCCGAAGACTCGGAACATGAAAACGCTCGACTATTTTGACGTGCTGGTGTTTGCGAGCACCACGGGAGAGCTGGACCTGACGGACGATCAAAAGCGAGACATGCTTTCCTTTATCAAAGATGACGGCAAAGGCTTCGTGGGGATTCATGCCGCACTGGATACGAACTATCAATGGCCGGAGTACGGCGAGATGATCGGCGGCTGGTTCGACCAGCATCCCTGGATGACATTTAACGCGCCGATTGTGTTGGAAGATCCGAACTTTCCTGCTGTCCGGCATTTTCCAAAAGCGTTTGTGAAGCGCGATGAGATTTATCAAGCCAAGTCATGGTCCCGTGACAAGGTGAATGTCTTGTTGAGCCTTGATCCCAATCAGCTGGACTATAACAACAATCCTCGGGTTCATCGAACAGATCGTGATTTTGCGGTAGCCTGGTCGAAGATGTACGGCAAGGGCCGGGTCTTTTACTCAACGCTCGGGCACACCAAGGAGTCCTGGGACGATCCGGATATTCAGAAGATGTACTTCGAGGCGATCAAGTGGACGCTGGGGATGACCGAAGGAAGCGCGGCTACGCACGGGCGGGTGAATGGGCAGTAAAGGTGTGGACACCCAATCCGTAGTGCTCATTAATCGAGAGTCGAAGCTTCTATAAACTGGTACCTTTGTTTATGTCTACGGGGTGGGTCTGGTTCTTTGCTTGGTTAGCTGTTGCCGCGTTTGTATTGACGGTACCAATGGCAGTTGCAGCTAATATGTTAACGCCAAGAGTGCAAAATTGGTGGGCTACGACGAGTGATATTCGGCGTCGAAAAAGGATTGA
>JAFAZU010000309.1 GCA_019239585.1 Acidobacteriaceae bacterium | reverse complement strand
TGCGCAGTGTCACAGCAGCAAGCGTCAGGGCGAAGCTTCGGACCATCCACTCGCGGTGGAGACGAAATTGTTTCGCGCGGACTGTCGTGTAGCCCATCCAAGCAGTCAAGAACCAGACAATAGCCAGCAATCCGAATCCTAAATGAGCGGCCCATCCTTCTTCTGAGCGTAACGACAGAAGCAAGCCTGCTACGGATGAAGCTGCGACAGCGACTAGGAAGACACGTCCGAGCCAGCGATGCCAGTCGCAATGTGTGTTGCGGAGCCAAGTCCAGAATTGCCACGGTCCGGTTAACAGAGCCACAGCTCCCGCGCCGGCGTGAATCTGCAAAAGCGGCAGGCGCTGGGAGTAATGGCCTTCAGAGGGCGGCATAATCAGATACCGAACGATCGCGTAACCGGCTACGCCGAGACAAGGAAGCACCCAAATTGCCCAAAGCCTTGATGCGGGTTTATGCCGCACGTCTTTTATTGGCTGTGTGCTTACCGTCGACATTCCCAACATGATACAAATACGAATGCTTAGCCGCGCTCGTTCAGCCATTATGGATAATTTAATGGGAGTTGTGGGCTGGACGGGTACCACCTGTTGCACAAACCAGCTCAACCTGTTAACAATAGGACGGCACAGCGCTCATTTAATTCGTAACGTCAAGCGGCAGGTCCGGCCGGGCTTGTAGGATTTCCGTCAGTTGATCGATCAGCTCCATCGCGCCATGTCTTCCCACATGTCGGTGAGGCCCACGCGCACCTCTGTGCCGTCCGGCAACTCGCCCAAAAGAGCGTCACTCTTCTCGACCAGATCGCCAGGTCGGTACTCCCAGGTCTTGCGCTTCTCCGGCCAGATCACCCAGGCCAGTGGGCAGCCGAGTTTCAGGAGCCGCTCGGCGCGCACAAACAGATCCGCGATGGTTTGGCCCGGCGAGAGGATTTCGACGGCCCAAATCGGCGGCTCAGCCAAATCTCCTTCTTCATAGCGCATCCCTGGCGCCACAACCGTCACATCCGGCACCGTGTATTCGCGCCGTCCCTCCGGGGTCAATTCGCCTGTGAGCACGTTCAACTCCGAGAGCGCCCGATACTGCCGCTGAAAGGCCCGGTTCAACTCTTCGATTAAAAATGTTTGGCACATCGCATGCAGTTTTTTCGGCAAGGGCTTTTCCACCTCCCGCCCGTCGATCAGCTCTACGTGGTACTGCGGGGTTGTTAACACGGTGCTCATGGGCGCTCCTTTCTCGTGATGTTATCAGGCGTTCAAAATACAATGTTTGGGTGGTACAGATTGGGGAGCTTTAGTTCTCCAATGGCGATCAGTTCGCCGGAGCGGGAAAGCGCGCGTATTGTTGGAGCGCCGGTAGGAACAACAAAGGGTGAGGCGCGAAAGTCGCGTCCCTGGCGGATGTGCGCTTCCGTTTGAAGATCGAAGTGCTCAGCCGGAAGATGCGGCAGCGATTCCGCCAAGGGCGTTACGGCTTTCGAGAGCCTGTTTTCCTGAAATAAGGTCGTTAACTCCTCGATTGTCTTCGCCGCTTCCACTCGCATAGTGCCAACAGCGGTACGCCGCAGTCGGCTCAATACCGCGCCGCACCCAAGCAGGTTCCCGAGATCGTGAGCGATGCTACGGATGTAAGTGCCAGCGGTACAGGTGATCGTCAGCCGGATCTGCTCTCCCGAAATGGATTGCACATCCAGGGTTTTGACTTCGACTTCGACGGGCTTTAACTCGAATTCCACGTTTTTCCGAGCCAGTTTGTAGGCTGGAACGCCCTTGATCTTTTTGGCTGAAACAGAGGGCGGCAGTTGCAAAAAACGGCCCTGAAATTGTTGGAGGGCGACTTCAATGGTTCGACGGTCCGGGATGGGAACACCTGTTTTCACCATTTCCCCTTCGATGTCATAGGTATCCGAAGTGAGGCCAAGCGTGATTTCAGCCTCGTAGGTCTTCTCATCTTTTTCGAAAAAGGGCGCCAGCCGGGTTGCTGTTCCGGTTACCAGCAGCAGGAGACCGGTCGCCATCGGATCTAATGTGCCCAAATGCCCTACACGCTTGGTGCCAGCCAGCTTGCGCCAGCGGTTCACCACATCGTGGCTGGTACATCCTCCGGGCTTATCAATTAAAACAAGACCATTCATTGTGGAAGTTAAGCTAATAACGAGGGGATCTGTTTGGAAGAAGAAGTTTTAGGTAAAGCTTACGATTCGCGTTTAATGCGGCGGCTCCTTACCTATATGCGGCCCTATAAGCTCGTCGTCAGTATCTCGCTGGTTCTGCTGCTGTTCGATTCCCTTCTCCAGATTATCGGACCGCTTCTCACCAAACTGGCGGTGGATCGCTATCTGGTTCCGTCGCAGGGGGCGCAGACTTTTCCCTGGCTCAACCAGTGGCTATCGCGTGATCCATGGACCGGTCTCTCGCAATTGGCCATGTTGTACATGGCAGTGGTCGTGTTCGGCTTTGTTTTCGACTTCGGGCAAACTTATCTGATGCAGTGGACCGGCCAGCGAGCAATGTTTGACTTGCGCCGCCAATTGATGGCTCACCTGCAAACGCTGGATGTTGCCTACTATGATAAAAATCCGGTGGGCCGCATGGTCACGCGTGTAACCACGGATGTGGATGTGTTG
>JAFAZU010000011.1 GCA_019239585.1 Acidobacteriaceae bacterium | reverse complement strand
ATACCGCTCGTCCTCCATGTAAAAAACGTCGTCCAGGCTTTCATGCGGAAAGCGAGCCGTATCGCGCAGGCTTTGCGAGGTCAGCAGGTAAACGCGGCATCCCTGCTCTTTAGCTTCCTGCATGAAGCGATGCCCTTTTTCATAGCTGGCTAAACAAAGAAACGTAAGCGGGTGGGAGGGGGAATGAATTGACATAAGCCGGTTTACTCGGTAAATTTACGATACCCTTTCAGTGAAGAGCCTTTGTACCACGTCCGCACGACAAGAGCGCTCGACGAAACTTATGCAAACGCTAAAACTCAAACATCTCATTGGAACGCGATGGTTCCATTGGATTAACTTCCCGCTTCTTTTTATCATGATCTGGAGCGGACTGCTCATTTACTGGGCATTTCCGACCTACAGTCTGGGCCCGCTGCACTTCTTCCCGGACTGGTTCTATAACGCTTTTCATATGAAGCAGCGGCTAGCTGAGGCAATGGCGCTCCATTTCTTCTTTATGTGGCTGTTTGTAATTAATGGAATTCTGTATGTCGCCTACACAATCATTTCGGGTGAATGGCGATTGCTCGTCCCGCAGTCCACTTCCGTCTTTCGAGATGCCTGGTATGTCGTGCTTCACGACCTGCGGCTGCGGAAAGATTTGCCGTCCCAGGAGAAGTACAACGCGGCCCAGCAAATTGCTTACACAGCGATTATCATCATGGGCGCCGGATCGCTACTAACAGGGCTAGCGATCTACAAGCCCGCGCAGCTAAACTGGCTGGCAGCTTTGTTCGGCGGTTATCAAATGGCGCGATGGTTCCACTTCGTGCTAACGGTTCTCTACGTCCTGTTCTTTGCCCTACATGTTTGGCAGGTGATTCTGGCGGGTTGGAACAACTTTCGCAGTATGGTCAGCGGTTGGGAGGTGGTTCATGGAAATGAACGAACACCGGCATCCTAAGCTTGTTTTGCCGGAGAAAGAGGCAGAACAAAACCTGAAGCGCAGGAGCCGCCGAAGCTTCTTGGTTGGCGGAGCGGCCGCTGCCGCCGGTATCGGCTTTTATAAGTGGGTGACTTCGGCGGCAGACGAGGACGGAGTGCCGTGGCCGCAGCGCCGGGTGCTCGACGCAAACGGGCGGATAGCGCACGCTTATCTAAGCGACAGCCATTTGATGCCTACCTACTCGCCCGAGCAAGTTGGCGGTGTAAAACCAAATGGCAATATCGGCATGGAACAGCCGCTCGCAGGCGACTGGCACATGGAAGTCACCAGCGAAAGCATGGAGCAGCCCGCCCGCTTTACCTTAGCGGATATTAAAGCTCTGCCCAAAGTGGAAATGATTACTAAATTCTGCTGTATTGAGGGCTGGAGCGGGATTGCCCACTGGGGCGGGGTACGCTTTTCGGAATTCACGAGGCAGTTTTTTAAAAACAACGCGCCCGTGCCGCCTTATGTATACATGGCTACCGCTGATGAGGACTACTATGTCGGGCTGGACCGGAAGAGTGCCCTTCACCCGCAGACTCTTCTCGCGTATGAGCAGGACGGCAAACCTTTAGAAGAGCGCCGGGGCGCTCCTTTGCGCCTGGTCATCCCTGTGAAATATGGAATTAAAAACATCAAACGAATCGGTCTGATTAAATATATGAACGACAAGCCGGGCGATTATTGGGCCGAAGAAGGCTACGACTGGTTTGCAGGTCTTTAATCTATGCCGGCTGTCAAACTTTATTGTGGAACTTCGGGATTTGCCTATAACAGTTGGAAGCCGGACTTCTATCCGCAAAGCCTAACACCCACAGAGCTTCTCGCCTATTACGCAACACGCCTCAATGCCGTGGAAATCAGTTACCCCGCTCGGTTCACTTCAGCATCCCGGCTTGAGAGCTGGATAGCGGCTACGCCCGGCGGCTTTCTATTTTTACCGAAGGCGCATCTAAAATTCGAAAGTGCGGAAGAGTTGGCAAGAGATCTTCTTCAAAGTCTTCAGCCATTGCAAACAAAAAAGCGCCTAGGGCCAGTATTGCTCCAGTTGACCTCGCATGCAAAAGCGGATCCCAGTCAGCTTCGCCGTTTTCTAAAGCTGCTACCCAAAGGTATGCAGGTTGCGTTTGAATTTCACAACGCAACCTGGTTAGACGAGAGTGTTTATCAGGTTCTGCGCGACGCCAATGCCGCTCTCTGCCTGACTGAAAGCGAAGACCTGGAAACACCCTGGGTTCTGACATCGGACTTCGTCTACCTGCGGCTCCGTAAGCCGGAGTATCTTCAATCAAAGTTGATTAGCGTTCAATACCGGGTAGAACAATACCTTGCCAACGCTTACCCCACCTTCGCCATCTTCAAAGGCGGAAAAACAGCGGCAGGCGCTTTGAATGCCGAGAAACTGTTTGTAACCCAAAAAGTCGTGGGTGCAGCAAGCTAGGGTCCTTTCTACCGACGTAGCACAATAGAAGTGATCCTTGTATCCACAACTCGTAGGAGGATTTTATGTCTACGACGGCGGCCGCCAACGTACGTCTTTCCCCTGTCGCGCAGGATAACGTGGCACGATCCAGCATCTGGACAGCCGTGCCCTGGTATATCTGGTGCGCTCTTGCCTCAGCTACTTCGGCGATGGTTGGCGCTCATTGGGATGTTTCCTGGCATCGGTCCATCGGGCGTGATACCTTCTGGACACCGGCCCATATTGCCATCTACCTGTGCGGCGTGCTGGCAGGCATAGCGTACGGCTACCTCATCCTATCTACCACATTCCGGAAGCACGCGCCGCTAGCGGAATCTTCCGTTCACATTCTCGGATTGCGGGCGCCCTTGGGCGCTTTCATTGCCTCCTGGGGCGGAGTCGCCATGCTCACTTCCGCGCCCTTCGACAACTGGTGGCACGATGCGTACGGTTTGGATGTAACAATTCTCAGCCCGCCTCACATTCTCCTATTCATCGGCGTTTATTCCGTACTGGTAGGAACGGCGGTTCTGATCGCCGGTCATTTAAACCGCGCAGCAGGAAGAGAAAAGACCCTGGCTCGCAGGGTGTTTCTCTATTTAGGCGGCATGATGGCCGTAGGGGTGATGCTGCTCATTATGGAGTTGACCAGCTTGCCACTCCTGCACAATTCCCTGCCTTACATTGCTACGTCGATTCTGGCGCCCATCGTCATGGCTGCCCTATCCCGAGTAACAGGGGCAAGATTTGCGGCGACGGTTGTGGCAGGTTTCTATATGCTCTTTCTGATTGCCTGTATCCAAATTCTGCCGCTCTTTCCTGCTGAGCCCAAACTAGGCCCGGTTTATCAACATGTCACGCACTTCATACCGCCGCAGTTCCCCTTATTGTTGATTGTTCCCGCGTTGGTTCTTGATTTGTTCTGGCAGCGCACAAAGAGTTGGAACACCTGGGCGGTCGCAGCAGGGAGTGCCGTGCTGTTCGTTGCATCACTCGTTGCTGTCGAGTACCCGTTTGCCAGTTTCCTGATGTCGCCAGCCTCTCGAAACAGCTTTTTTGGAACTGGCTATCTTCCCTTTGGCGCAGGGCCGCAGTCATTTCTGGCTCGTCATGTGTTTAACATAACCGACTCCGGTCCGCAATTTGCCGTAGGAATCCTGATCGCTATGACCATCTGCACGCTCACGACCTGGTTTGGACTGAAACGAGGCGACTGGCTGAGGCAAGTCCAGCGATAAGGAAATGAAAAGCTTCAAAACCCTCCTGCCACTCGTCTGCCTGGCACTGCTGGCGCAAGCGCATGTAGGCAGTCCCGACATTTACCTTGACGGTCAGGCAGG
>JAFAZU010000287.1 GCA_019239585.1 Acidobacteriaceae bacterium | reverse complement strand
GTAGAAGGGCAGAAAGCCCGGCGTCTTGGTAAACACCCCATCGGCCGCCGTCAGGTCCGGCTTCTGCAAAGTGGTCCCGCCGTTGCTGCCGAACAGATAATTGTCGGGCGTAATCGGGGTGCCGTCCGGGTTGTAGAAGATCTTACGTGGCCCGTCGGAGCTGAAGAGCTCGATCGGGTTGGCAAAGCCGGTAAACGGTTGCGTGCCCGCGTGCGCGCTGCTCCAGGCGGTAGCGGCCATCGACACCGTGTTCAGCCCCGCATTGTGGCCAAAGGTTGCGCCAGCCGTGCCGATGGAAAGCTGTCCGCGCTCCGTATCGATGTGCAGAGCGCGGGTAACTCCATCATAGAGCACCACCACCAAGCGGTCCCCCACCGCCGGACAGTAACCGGATGCGTTCGGAGTGCCGCAGTTAGTTCCCTGATCTATCGCCTCAATCGGATTTTGCGTTCCGGTCTGAGCAGCAGCAGAGAAGCCTTTAACGGTGGTGCCGGTGCTATCGAGTATGAAAAAATCGTAGTCGTTTGCGCTCGCGCCTAGCGGATCAGACCACTGCAGGAGTACGACTCCAAACTGAGAAAGACCCGTGAGTGTGTCATACAATTTTGGACTGCCGATGTTTCCAAAATTGTGCGCGACAACAGGCCGCCCTTCAATTGTGTCGATGATCGATCCGGCATCGCCGCCATTCTGAAAATCTCCTTCCCACGTTCCCGAAGTGCCGCTCGTGAGATTGCCGCTGTTTTGGGCGTCAGAGAAGTAAAGCGCTCCATCTGCCATCACATCGTTTACCGCTCTCGCTACAATTCCATCCTGGAAAACGCCTTCCGCAAAATACGTATAATCGTCCACAATGATGTCGCAGCCGTAAACAAAACGCAGCGTTCGGATGTTGTTGGCAAAATTACTCTGACCTCCAATGGAAGTGGCAAAGAACAACTTGGCGCCTGGAGCAAGGTCATGAACAATCTCCATCATGGCCGCGCCCTCATCTGCCCCGCTGCCCGCCTGCCCGGGCACCACGATCACATCCGGCGGAAGGTCCCCCGTGGCAATCAAAGCCGTCACACGCTCCGGGGAAGCGCTATCGGACAGCACCCCCACCCTTACTCCCGTTCCGTCAATGCCGAGAGCATTTACCTGATTTGCGGCATGGGTCACATAACCTTGGCTAGTGACCGCGCCAACAAAAGGAGCCATAAGCGTGCGCACCCTACTCGTCGCGCCCACATCAGCCGAACGAATCCACCGCACGTCAGGATGGCTGGCAAGTGACTCGACTTGGAGAAGGGGAAGCTTAGCTCGAATCTCTCCGTCAACTTCTGAGGAATAAACCACCTCACCGCCGAGAAGATTGATTTGCTGAGAAATAGAAGAAACTAGATTCACTCTGATATCTACCAGCACGGAACCGGCAGCGTCCGTTTCGGCGCTCCCCATCGCTGAGCTTGGAATCGTTCCAAGGCTCTTACCCTGCGCTTTCATAGCGGAAAAGAGCAACTCAGATGACAATTTCTTTTGCCCATCACTGAGAGACGCTTTCAGCCTGAGTACATCTTCGATTTGCTGACGCGCTGTATCGCTAATGTCCTGTCCTAGTCCAGGCAGAACGAATCCGGTAAAAAGCGCCAGCACAGTCCCGTAACGGCGAAAATTATAAGATCGCATTGATCTGAGAACCTCCAAATCATAAAGTGTTCAGCGAGACAATGTCCAATGACAATAACATGATTCATCCAGCCCTGGCAAAAATTTGCTCAATAGCCCGCTGGACATCAGATGACTGACCGAACCACCGCCAAACATTCCCGGTGCGAAGATTCTCCGCGCTGAGCAGCGTGATGCCTAAATTAATGCCCACAACATCGGGATTCACCCAAAGTGTCAAAGGATGAAAAGCATCAACAAATCCATACCGGCCGTATATGTATTCCCCAAACTCGGAATGCATATAGCGCAGCGCGGGCAAGCAGATTTCAGGCGCGAACATCAGTGATCCTCCGGCAGCGCACGGCACAACCGTCCCGTCGATATCATGCCGTGATGCAGGCTCACCCCAGCTCACATACCCAATGTCACTGTCGGATGGCGAAACGCCCCACAGATTCTCGGAGAAGCTTGGATAAATCCCCCGTAAGCTAAGGCATAAGGCGCGTAATGCGTATGTCGCAGTAACCGAATTTTGGAAGTAGTCAATCTCGAAAGGCGGGCCGTCCCGCAATCCGCGAAGGTAAAGCCACGCCTGCGAATACTGGTGAGTAAAGATCGGCCCCCTTCCGACAAACCGGTAACCTGCCAATTCAATTTGATCGCGTTCGAATCCGTACCAGCACCGGGTTGGAACCGGGTGGACCGGAGAAGCAACTGCCAGCATATGAAGAATTGCATTCTCCCGGTAATCGACCCATTCCGCGCGTAGGAACCCCGTTTCCGGCTTCCATCCCATGCGCAAACAACCGGTTCTTTCATCGAGCATCCAGGGGAAATCGACGCGTTCGAACACTTGGGCAGCAAAAAGTGGTATGAAAGGGTCTTTCTGAAAATACTGCTGTGCGGTAATCACACCCGCCAGGAGCAGAGCGGTGTCGATGGAAGACACCTCGGAATTCCAGATCCGTCCACCGTCCTTGCGATTGACAAAATGATAAAACCAGCCACGAACGTGCTCCTGACTGTAAGCCAGATGCATCAGACAGGAGCGCACGCGCTCGCGAATTTCATTTCTATCAGCCCAGCGCCTTTGATGACCAATGCAAAAAGCAGTCAGGTAGAAGCCGGTCGCTGCCGTGCTGGCCGCATTCAGGTGGCGATATCCTCCAATCTCTGAGCCGTTTCCCCGGACGCGATCCAGCACCAGACCCGTCTTCGGATCGCTTTGCTCCCAGAAGAAAAGGAAAGCGCGCCGCGAAAGATCCTCTAAGAAATCGTCATCAGATTGCTCGATGGAAAATCCCTGTCCTGGTGCGGTAAAGACACCTGCCAGAAACAAAAAATGACGGCGCGAGAAACGCCTCATAAACACGGTTGCGCTATCGTACTCATGGGGGATTTATGCGTGCTATTCTTATCATGGCAATGACGCTTATGGCGCTGCAAGCGCAGGAACCCACACTGACAGGAGGAGGAGGTCCGCCGGCGCTCAGAGTACACGGCGCGGCTACCGTTTCTGCTCAGCCGGACCAAGCGCAGTTCGATATCGGCGTTGTGACTCAAGCTCCCAATGTAAGCGCGGCGGTCAGTCAAAATGCGGCGCAAACCAATGCCGTGATGAACGAACTGAAAAGTTTGGTGTCCGGCAGTGATATCAAAACCATCAACTTCTCGGTCAATCCGAACTATCAATACCCGAAAGACGGCAAGCCTGCCATCATCACGGGATACACCGCCAACAACACCGTTCGCCTGACGCTGAATGATCTTTCCAAGATACCGACGGTCATTGATGCAGCGACAAAGTCGGGCGCAAACAGCTTGAATCGCCTGACCTACCTGTTGAAAGATGAAAGATCCGTGCGGGCCAAGGCGCTAGCAGAAGCAGCGGCGCAGGCCCAAGCGGGAGCAGAAGCTTTGGCCGCTTCTTTAAAAGTGAAACTCGGACGTTTGTTACGCGCCGAAGAAGGCCAGCCGGTTGTGGTTTCGCCAGCGCGCGAAATGATTCTGGCGAAGGCGCAATCCACCGACATGACGCCGGTCTCGCCCGGAACCATCGACGTGCACGCCGACGTCAACCTCACATACGAGATCGTTGGAGAGCAGTCAGTGACCCGCACGGACACCAAGGGGCAGCGATAAGGATTGTTTCCCAAGCACTGTTCCTTGTCCACAGCGGCAGAAGCCTGCTACTGCTTCTCGTACACGTCAGTCCACTCGATGGGTTTTCCATTCGGACCAACGCCTTTGATCATGGATCTCATGGTCTTTCCGTCCCTGCTCACCACATCGCGAACGGTCACGTCATTTCACCTTTGCCGAAAGTGATCTCGCGAACGTCGGTACTGATTATTTTAGAACTAACGCTGTCAAATGGACCTTCTTGCATCTGCCCGGGGCCACCTTTCACAGGAACTATGTACTTCACCGAAAACGGTGCTCCATCCGAGTTAGTCCCGGTTGCTGTGACCTGGAAATTGTCGCCTTGTTCTTCAGTAACAAGGGTCAACTCCTTGGGCGGCTCGCCGGTCGTGTATTTCGTTTTCGCGGGATCAAGCTTCCAGGTGCCCACGAACAATGTCGAAAGTAGCTTGTGCATGGTTCTTCCTTGGCAGCCGATTATATCTAAGCGGGGGATTGCCGCCGCTTCGGTACGGCCAATAAGAGTCCTAATAGGAGCAAGACGACCGAGCCGGGTTCCGGAGTCGTGCTGAGCGTTCCCGAGCCGTAGGTGGAGAATGTGCTGTCGGCGAGGTTGAGAGCGCCGCCGCTCGTCAGCGTTCCGTTGTACCACAGAAACGCGACGGCGCCGTCGGTAACGGTCACAATGTTATAGCTTCCGAACAACTCTGCTATAGGTTGTCCCGGCAGTTGGACTACGCTTCATAACTGATCGAATAGCAAATGCAATCCGTCGCGTACGGCCCAGGCTGCGGCACCGCTCAGCTTTCCGACGCACTCTACAAGTTCAGCTTTGTCGACTGTGAGGATCTGCGACACATTTACTACGCTCGCCTTCGGAAGGTTGGCCTCGCCTTTCTTCAGAAGCACGTTCCCTGGTGCGTTCGCCCTCCTCAGATTCGAGGTAATCAGACACACAATGCTTGTTGCAATTGCACTCCGGTTGAAAATGTCATTCTGGATGACGACACAAGGATGTCGCTCCGCAGGCGACGAACTGGCAGCAGGCCCGAAGTCAAGCCAGTACACTTGCCCTTGCCGGATCTCACTCACCAGCGTTCCTTAACCGTCCGGCGAACCTTGGCCTTGATTCCCTTCAGCAGCCGTTTTTCCTCTGGTTCCATACCGCTTGTATAGACTTCGTTGAGCCGAAGCAGCATGTGTTCCCGCCGTCGTCGTTCCAGGAAATCACCAATCGCCAGAGCAAACAGCCGGCTCCGGCTCAGGCCCATCAGCCGTGCGGTTTCGTCCGCTTGCTGTAATAAGCCATCATCGATGGATATAGCTGTCTTCATATCACTACCAATCGTTATACTATAGTTCCTACCAAAGAGGACTACCTTCGTATACGGAACTGTTGCGCCATGCGGCCGCATAGCGCCTTGTCGGAGAGCAATCAGAGCCCCCGCACGGGCATTAAGTCTTGCCCAAACACGTGTCCGCTCAAATAGACTAATCTCAGGGAAGGAGGTGCATATGAATGCATCTATATGCGCGAAAGCAGCAACCCTTTTCTACCTGATAGTGGGCAGCAGCACTGGTTGGGCTGCCCCCATCCTGAGCATTGAGCCGGCAGCAGCTGTCGTCCCAGCAGGCCCTTTCAGCGTAGACATCAATATCGCAAATGTTACGGATCTATTTGCGTTCCAGTTTGATCTAACCTTTACGCCGGGAATTTTGGCTGCGAGCGGGTCAGCCGAAGGACCATTTCTCGCTACTTCTGGCGCTGGGACAACCTTTTTTTCCGGCAGGATTAGCAGCGGAACGATCAGCTCCATCGGTGGCACACTGCTTGGCCCAACTGTCGGTGCATCCGGAAGCGGAAAACTGGCAACGGTGGATCTTGTCGGTATCGGGCAAGGGATTACGGAGGTAACGTTTTCAAACGTATTGCTCCTTAACTCGAGCCTTCAAGGAATAGCGACAACAACTACGCCATCCGTTGTCACTGTCATTCCGGAGCCGGCCATGTTCGCCTTGGACGTGATTGGAGTTATTGGAATAACTGTCGCGTTTCACCGCAAGCGGCGATGTGCTCTGCCTCTCGCGGCTGTTCTGTGCGGCGTAGCGGTGCCCATGCATGCGGCTAATCCAGGTTATCGGTTTACTATTCTTGCCAAGACGGGCGATCTCATAGACGGCCACACATTAACCACTATCGGATCGGGTGAATTCGATCTCGCACTCAATAACACCGGAGAGGTTGCTTTCCGCGGCTTTTTCGGTACTTACCCCTTCTTCGATGAAGCGATCTTTACACCTTCTCAATTTTTGGTAGGAACAGGTGATGTCGTCGGCGGTTACGCACTTCAGTCGATTGATAAGCTGGCTCTTAACAATTCCGGGACATTGCTGTTTGTAGGTAGTTTCACCCAGGGTGGCATCTCCGGACAGGGAATCTTTACGCAATCCGAATTGCTGATTGCAGACTATCAGATGATTAATGGCCGAACGCTGGGTCCGTTCATTACGCTGGCCCTCAACGATTCCGGCACAGTGGCATTTCTCTGTTACGGCGGCATTGCCACCTTATCCGAGTTCCTAGTTCCCTATTACCCCGTCGGCGCGTCGCCTCGAATCAACAATTCCGGTACTGTCGTATTTTCGGGCCTGGGCGGCGGAGTTCAAACGCCAACACAAGTAATCGTGCTACCTGGCAGTATAATTGCCGGTAAAACGCTCACAAACATCAATTCGCCACGTATTAATGACGCAGGCACAATCGTTTTTGCCGGAAACTATGCGGGCAGAAACGGGATATTTACACCTTCGGAATTTCTGGTAGGCACAGGGGATGTCATAGGAGGCAGTGCCCTCAACGGCATCTCCAATCCATATGGGTCTGCCTTTCTGAGCATCAACAACCCTGGTGTCGTACTGTTTCGCGGCGTGTTGACTGATGATCGCGGCGCAATCTTTACGACTTCGGAAGAACTGCTTTCCGAGGGTGACACGATTGAGGGGTTGGCCATCGAAGCACTCGGCAACCCTGCCTTCAACGATGCAGGCATCTTTGTGGTTAATGCTGCTCTTTCGGATGGGAATCAGGCTATTGTGATGGGTGCTCCAATATCGAGTGGAGTGCCAGGAGACGTGAATGGAGATGGCGTAGTTGATTGTACAGACGTGACAATCGTGAGAGCCGCATTCGGAAAGAGCTTTGGTGAGGCCGGCTTCAATCCCCGTGCGGACACCGACGGGAACGGCATTATTGATATTCGTGATTGGGCCTTCGTAGCACAGAAACTCGCTGCCGGCTCGACGTGTCAGTAAGCCGATATCTACCCGAAGCGTGAACGAAACAGCCATGCGGATCGGCTTCAACGATCAGCCCTGAATCGAGCACTTCGAGTGCGACTGGCCCGCCGGGTGTCGCCTTTCCTATATTAAGCTCTGCCCTATTTTTGGTGCAAAAGGATCGCAGTTTGGTACGTTGACGACCAAACGCAACGGAGAAGAATTCTTCGATTACGGCGCAAACACCGATTATCGGTTCAATATACAAAGGGCTGATCCCTCTTTGGTAGGCCATAAATGTAATGATCGGTTTGTGTGACCGCATCCTGCGACATGCGGTCGAAGACCTCATCCGGGGTGCTTTTTGACTCGTTCTGTAATGACCTCCCAAATGGGCTGCGTTTCTCGTTCAACAATGGGCTCTTTCACGCTGTTTCCGTCATCTCCGCGTTGCAGAGCTCTATTACAAAAACAAAAGCGGACGAGATGAGGTCCAGGACTGTTAGAGCATCACTCTAAGCTGCTTACGAAGGTCATCCATGAGCTTTACTTCCCCGCCGATTACGTCGTCATAGAACACGGTGCGGTACCCCTGAATATCAAAAGGAAGCCTTGTCCCTGTCTGCGCGAGGATGACGAGAGGTTTATTTAAAGCGTCCGCATAGCCCAGTTCATAAAAGACGTTTGCGTTGAGCGGTGTGATTTCAGCAATGACGATCGCGGCTTCTGCCACATGACGTTTGATATCGGCAAGAATTGGATTCGGGCCGGCTACATCATCAATACGGATCGGCTTAAAACCCTCGGCTTCCGCAGCTTTCCGAATGACTTGGTTCCAGACACGGTTAAAAGCCGGTGTAAATTCAGTGGCTACAAATGCGCGCGGTGGTGCCCGTTTTACGCGAAAATCTTCGAAGACAATCGGTGCATGACCTGAGGCAAGAGCGGCGACCTGATGCCCGGCGGATTCGGCAGGAAGAACGGTTTCCGCCACTTTGACATCGTTGATGCGAAGCTCGACGATCCGGCCTCGAAGGGTGACTTTGAGTGCGTACTGAATCTGAGAACGCAACGGACTAGACTGGTTTCGCACTAGCGGTCGAACTAAACCTGACGTGTAGTTCGATATGGAGAAGCCGCAAGCGTCGCCAAACTCCACGTAGAAGAACGGGTCATTCATGGATTTGAAGCCCAGGATGACGCCGGCCGTTTGCTCCCGTCCTGCCACATCTTCAAACCGGATGTTAGCCTCGATGCTTCCCTCCGTGAAGCGGTCGACACTGCTGGCGGCAACCCCAAAGACAAAGCCGCTGCAATCCGTGGGTAGCGATGACCCTTTCCCGAGAAACTTAAGAGGGGTTTCCAGCGTATCCCACTCCCCCCAAATACCCTTCCATTTCGGTTGGGTGATTTGCTCATACTCCGGCGATGTCATTTGAAAAAACTGTAGCACCGCCGATGACGCACTCACCGGAAGTTGGCCGCACAGTGGCTCCAGCGCGAACCGCACACCAGAGTCTTTCAACAGCATTGAAGGTTTATGCACATCCCAACGCGCTCAGAGCAATGCCTAGCGGCAATCTCCGCGAGTACTCCAAGACTGGCGATCTGCTCGGAACGGCACAGATCAGCGGAACCAATGATATTCCCGAAAGTCTCACAGTACTAAATGGAATGCTGTTTGTCAGTGATGGCTCAGGGACTGTGAGTCGAGTAGACCTATCAACTGGTAGGGTCAATCCTGTTTTCAATACGGGAACAGTGGGGTTGAATGGACTCGGAACCTTTAACAGAAATTTGCTCACTTTGAACTTCTCAGCCCATGCCGTGGGCGTGTACTCGATAACAGGAATACTGCAGCAAACGATCCTACTAGCCTCTACGCCGACTTCAGATTGGAACGGCATTACCTCCGATGGCACAACGCTGTATCTGGCCGACTACGCTTCCGGGCGCATACTACGAATACTCTTCCACCGGAATTCTGCTAGGCTTTATCGACACAAACCTTACGACGCAACTAACAGGAGTGGCTTACGATCCAAGCAATCACAGTCTTTGGATCAGTGATGCGTCGGCCAATCGGGTTCTAGATCTCTCGACTACCGGTGCGCTATTAAGTCAGTTCTCGACCGGGTCCTTTCGCCCCAGCTCGGGAGTCGCCGTGATTCCTGTGACGATACCGGAACCGAGTTATCAGGGGTTATGGGGTATTTCCCTGGTAATGGTGCTGACTTACAAAAAGGTCGGGATCAGCCGTCGGTTGGCAGACAAGATAAAAGCGGCAAAGCACTCTATCCTGTTACAGGCTTCGATTCTCTAAGCGTGGCAAGGACCAGCTTGCGCGAGCCGATACGGCCTCACGGGCAAGACCTACTGATAGCTCCCAAGCGGGTGGCCAACAGGAAAGTGTCGTGAGAGGAACCGGAAAACGGGCCGCAAGTAAAATTCCAAATGCGCCACTCACGGGTTGTCGGCAAACAGGAAAGTGACATTCGTTGCATAAGAAAAACATCAACAGCGGAGTTGCGCCGTGCGAAAAACCCATCGCAGATTGTACAGTAGTGGTTTGCTGCTGTTATGAAATCCTCCACGTTAGCGGTACCCTTAAGCACGAACAATCACCTGATCCGCTGGGTCGAGAAAATGGCCGAGCTGACCAAACCGGCGGACATCCACTGGGTTGACGGATCACAGGAAGAAAACGACGCCCTCTGTGCACAAATGGTGCGGAGCGGAACGTTTATCAAGCTCAATGAAGACCTGTGGCCCGGCTGCTATTATGCGCGCTCCGATGCCAGTGATGTGGCCCGCGTCGAAGACCGGACCTTTATCTGCTCCCTATCAAAGGACAACGCGGGCCCGACGAACAACTGGGTGAACCCCTTTGAAATGCGACGCAAACTGAAATCATTGTTTAAAGGCTGCATGCGGGGGCGCACTATGTACGTGCTGCCGTTCAGCATGGGTCCGATCGACTCGCCGATGTCGCAGATCGGAGTCCAGTTGACGGATTCGCCCTATGTCGTCGTCAACATGCGCATCATGGCGCGTATCGGGCTGCCCGTGTTCCGCGAAATCGACAAAGATATCAAGCGCGTCGTGCCCTGTATGCACAGTGTCGGCGCGCCGCTCGCTCCTGGGCAGGAGGATGTGCCCTGGCCGTGCAACAACGAAAAATATATCGTTCACTTCCCGGAAACACGCGAGATCTGGTCCTACGGATCAGGTTACGGCGGCAATGCGCTGCTGGGAAAAAAGTGCTTCGCCCTGCGCATTGCGTCCAATATCGCGCGCGACGAAGGCTGGATGGCCGAGCACATGCTGATTGTCGGTGTGGAGAGTCCTGAAGGCGAGAAGACCTACGTGGCGGCGGCGTTCCCCAGCGCCTGCGGAAAAACCAACTTCGCCATGATGATCCCGCCGAAGGGCTTTGAAGGCTGGAAAATCTGGACTGTAGGTGACGACATCGCCTGGATCAAACCGGATGATAACGGGGAACTGCGGGCCATCAACCCGGAAGCAGGCTTCTTCGGCGTAGCCCCCGGCACATCTCCCAAAACCAACCCGAACGCCATTGCGACGCTTTCCAAGAACACGATCTTTACCAACGTCGCCTTAACTCCGGAAGGCGGAGTCTGGTGGGAAGGCTTAACCGACGAGCCGCCGGCAGAATGCCTCGACTGGCAAGGAAACCGGTGGACGCCCGAAATCGGAAAAGCAACCGGCAGAAAAGCCGCTCATCCTAATGCACGCTTTACCGCACCGGCCTCGCAATGTCCTTCGATTGATCCGGCCTGGGAAGACCCGAACGGTGTTCCCATTAGCGCCTTTATCTTCGGTGGACGGCGGGCCACCACTATTCCGCTGGTCTATCAGGCGTTCAACTGGAGCGCGGGCGTTTATGTCGGCGCCACGATGGGATCGGAAACCACAGCAGCAGCAGCGGGCGCAATAGGCAAAGTGCGCCGCGACCCGATGGCGATGCTACCCTTTTGCGGCTACCATATGGGCGACTACTTCCGGCATTGGCTCCGCATGCAGCGGTCCTTAAGCGTAACACCGCGCATCTTCCATGTGAACTGGTTTCGCAAGGACGCGAATGGAAATTTCCTGTGGCCGGGTTTCAGCCAGAATATGCGCGTCTTGAAATGGATTGTGGACCGCGCCCATAGCCGCACGGGCGGCCGCGAAATGCCGATTGGCTGGATGCCGCACTACAAAGACATCCAATGGAACGGCCTGGACTTCTCCCGCGAACAATTCGAGGAGCTTCAGAAATTTGACTACCAGGCCTGGCGCGCCGAAGTAATCGGGCACGAAGAACTGTTCATCGATCTGCACGATCACCTGCCGCCCGAAATGGTCTACGAACGGGAACTCCTGATCTGCCGGCTTTGAATTGCTTGACAGAGCCGGGAACGCCAGGGCCGCCTCATGAGATTTTAAGGATTCGTTTGAGGGTAGGGTTATCCCATCCTGCTTTTTTTCTCAACCGCCGGATGGATTCGCGCGGTTGTTTGGCAGCTTGCAGCAGGTTCAGGGCGACGTGCCGGATGGTGGCGATAGCGAGCGGTGCGTTTTCTTTTCGGATGCGCGAGGCGTCTTCGCCGAAGCTCATATCCAGTGTCCAGTGCAGGGTGTTTTCGATGGCCCAGTGACTACGCGTATCGGCCAGGATGCGAGCCGGGTCGGGGCTGTCGTCGGTGAGATAGAAGCGTGTTTCCGTGCTGGTTTGGTCGCCGAGGAGGCGGGTGGCGGTCAGGCGGGCCATGCTCTTGAGGTGAGGCCAGTTATGCCGTTGCTGCAGCCAGCCGCTTTCCTCGGTGACCTCGCACCGGCGGATTTCGAGGCGGCCATGGCCCTTATCGACCTCTTCGTGTGTGGCGAGGGTTGTCCCTTGCGGCGGAGTCTCGAAGAAGAGGCACACGTCCTCATGCAGCAGGCCCTGATTGCCTTTGAGACCCAGCAGGTAATGGCCGCCGCCTTCCACAATCTGGGTGGCAATCTCGCGTTGGCAGCCCATAGCGTCAATCGACACCGTCGCACCGCGCAGATCGAGTAGGCGCAACAGTTCGGGAATGGCGGTGATTTCATTACTCTTCTCGGCCGTCGCCACCTGAGCCAGCACCAGCCGCGCTTCGGTGGCAAAGGCGCTCACCAGGTGCAGGGCCTTCGCCGTGCCGTCATGACTACGCCGCAAGGTCTTGCCGTCGATGGCAATCAGGCGCTGGGCCGCTTCGGGAAACACATCGCGCACAAAGGCCACAAACACCTCAGCAAACGCGCGCGGATCAACCGCCCGGAAAAAGCGCCGCAGCGTGTCGTCGCTGGGAATGCCATGGGCGAAGGGCAGAAATTCACGGAGAAGATCCAGCTTTGACTCCCCGTAATCCTCAATATCCTCAAACCCTTCCGCGCCCGCCATTACGCCGCACAAGGTGACCAGCAGAATCTCCGGCACAGGATGTAACACCTTTCCCGCCTCACGACCGTCTTCCAACCCGCTGAAATGATCCAAAAAGACAGCTAATGGCTGTTGCATCAAGGTAAGCCTCAGACCCGCACAACAGATTCTACAGCTCGCTACCCGCAAACTTCATGAGGCTGCCCTGACAGGAACGCAGTGACCGGTTGAAAAATTTTCTAGAGCTGTGATATAATAACGCGCAACCTGTGGAGGTGTTTATGAACAGGTTCTCGAAGTACTCTCTTACTCTACTCGCGGCATTTTGCATGCTCACATGCTGTTTGTCCGCCGATTCGATACCCACCTTAATGGCAACATCAGCAAGCGTGACCCCGAGCGGATGCACGAATAGCGCTGGCTGTTTCTCCGACATCTCGGTAATAGGCGAGTCTTTCACCCTCCACGGTACAGGTTCTGGCGGATATGGGCTGCCTGGGGGTTTACAGTTCTTGATTCCATTCTCGACGTCTTTTTCTGTAAGCGGTACGATACCCAATCACTTCGTGACTGGCCAGTTCGAAGGTACTTTTGTCAACTACTATGGCTCTGTAACGGTGAATGGGCCGGATATCGTACTCACCTGTCCATCACCAGAGACAACCCATGGCTGCTTGGACTCTCCTACGGTCATAGTGACTGTCATAGGTCAGCCTCTAGCAACCCTAACGGGCAGCTTCAGCGCTTGCAACAACAGCGTCATGCCATTCTGTTTCCCGCCACCGGCAGTGGGCAATGTGTCCATTGATCTACCAGGATATTTGAGTGTAGGGGTAGAAGTCATCGAGCCAGGGATCGGAAGGATAACAGAGTCCTTCACCAGCACCAGCACACCGGAGCCGGCAAGTCTCATTCCCGTCGCGCTAGGTATCGCGCTCACGATCGGACTGATTCTCCGGCGCAAATACCTTCTGGGACAAATGCCCTGAAATTTAGAGCGGTTCTCGATTGAGTAGAACCAATCACTACATTTCTGGCTCCATATCCAGTTGCGCCTCTTTCAGAGCCGGGACGCAGTGACCGGCTGAAAACAATTCTCTAACGCCCGGCATAAGAAAGCACCACCTCATCCTCGAAACCAAATCGCCCGTTGTTTCCC